>JAGGYX010000190.1 GCA_021162305.1 Thermoplasmata archaeon
ATTTGGGTTTTCAAATGCCTGCATCCCCTGTTTTTTAAAAGGCTCAGCTATAAAAGCTGCTATTAGCATACTCAATGCCATCAAAAGCGCCATTCCAATGGAGGCATAGTCTTTCATTGTTGTTATACAAATCCCATAAATTATTTTTTCCTTCTTCAGCGTTAGTTAGTTTCGCAAAATATTATAAATCGATTCATATTTCATCTCATGTTAAATGCTGTTGGAAGAGATATTCCAAGCGAGTTGGATGGAAGGAAATTAAAGCCTTTTAAGGGAGCTTTTTCTTTCAAGCCAAAGAAGAAGTTGTATGCGCCTCCTATTAAAGCCGTTTTTCCTGATGAGGAAAAATTGCTGCCTTCTCTAAAAGAAGCTGTGAAAAAGCTTGTTGATAATGGAATGACAATATCATTTCATCATCATTTGCGTAATGGAGATGCTGTTGTAAATATGGTGGTTGATGAAATAGCAAAGCTTGGCATAAAAAACATAAAGCTTGCTCCCACTGCTTTATTTCCAGTCCATGAAGAGCTGAAGAAGCATATAAAAAATGGTGTTGTTACAGCCATAGAAGGAAGTTTGAATGGTCCTCTTGGAGAGTTTGCTTCATATGGGAATATACCCAATCCTGTAGTGCTTCGAAGTCATGGAGGAAGAGCCCGTGCAGTAAGAGCTGGAGAGTTGCATATAGATGTTGCTTTTATTGCTGCTTCAATGGCGGATGACTATGGCAATGCCAATGGAATGTTTGGAAAATCAGCTTTCGGAGCAATTGGTTTTGCCTTTGCCGATTCAATGCACGCAGATAAAGTTGTCATCGTTACAGATAATTTGCAACCATATCCAGTGACACCAATCTCAATATCTCAAACTTTTGTTGATAATGTTGTTACAGTTGATTCCATAGGAGATCCAAGTGGCATTCAAACTGGCACAATGCGAATAACAAGGAGTCCAGCTCGTCTGAATATAGCAAAAAATGTTGTAAAATTTCTTGCAAAAGCTGGCTTGCTCAAAGACGGCTTCTCATTTCAGGCTGGGGCGGGCGGCACAAGCCTTGCTGTAACAAAATTTTTGCATGACTATATGAAAGCAAAAGGCATAGTTGGAGATTTTGTAATGGGAGGAATTACTGGCTATGTCGTTGACATGCTCGAACAGGGAGCAACTAAGAAAATTCTTGATGGACAGGATTTTGACTTGAGGGCTGTTGAATCAATAGGGAAAAATCCAAATCATGTTGAAGTTTCGCACATTGACTTTGGCGACCCTCATACTGGCGGCTGTATTGTAAACAGGCAGACAGCCTGCTTTTTGGGAGCAACTGAATTTGATTTGAATTTCAATGTAAATGTGAATACGCATTCAGATGGATTGCTTTTGCATGGTATAGGAGGGCATCAGGATGCAGCTGCTGGAAGCTTTGTTACCATCATCGTCGCTCCTTTACTGCGGGGACGCATTCCAGTTATAAGGAAAGAAGTCACTACAGTTTCAACGCCTGGTGAAACCATTGATGTTATTGTTACAGATAGAGGCATAGCAATAAATCCAAGGAGAGAGGATTTGATTGAAGCAGTGAAAGGAAAAATGGAAATTGTCGATATTGAGGAGCTATATAAGAAAGCTAAAAGTCTTGTTGGCGAGCCAAAGCAGCCAAGCTTTAGTGATGAAATCATTGGCATAATTGAATATAGAGATGGCACAATTCTGGATGTGGTGAGGCGATTGAAATGACCCTCGCAGAAGAAATTCTGTCTAAAAAATCCGGAATGAGAGCAGAGGCTGGTGATATTGTCGAGGCGAGCATAGATAAAGCAATGAGTCATGATAATGCTGCATTGGTGATAAAAAAATTTAAGGAAATTGGCGCCAAGTTATGGGATCCAAGCAAAATTGTGATTATTCTTGACCATCGTGTCCCAGCCAATACAATAAAAACGGCAGAGGGACATAAGGCGATAAGAGAATTCGTTAAACAAAATGAAATAGAAAATTTCTATGACATAAATTATGGAATATGCCACCAGGTTATGATTGAAGAAGGACATGTTGAAAAAGGAATGCTGATTGTTGGCACAGACAGCCATACCACAAGTTATGGAGCATTGGGAGCATTTTCAACTGGTATAGGAGCAAGTGAAATGGCATCTGTATGGGCAACTGGAAAGCTCTGGCTTAAGGTGCCAGAAACATATAAAATTGTTGCTAATGGAAGCATACCAAAAGGAGTTTATGCAAAGGACATTATATTGCACATAATCGGCAGGCTAAAAGCTGATGGAGCAAATTATAAGGCTATCGAATACTATGGAATAGTGGAAGATATGCCTTTAGCAGATAAAATAACAATATCAAATATGTCAATGGAAATGGGAGCAAAAGCGGCGATGTTTTATGGAAGCAACGATGGCATATATGAAAAGGAGTTTGAATTCGATGTTAGCGAGCTTAGCCCTCAGATAGCTTGTCCGCACACTGTTGATAATGTAAAAAGCATTGAGGAGGTAGAAGGATTTGAGATAAATCAGGCAATGCTCGGTTCATGCACCAATGGCAGGATTGAAGATTTAAGAATAGCTGCAAAAATTTTAAAAGGGAAAAGAATTGCAAAGAATGTAAGAATGCTTGTTTTCCCTGCTTCCATGAAAATATACAGGCAGGCTCTGGAAGAAGGGCTTGTAAAAATATTTATAGAAGCGGGCGCCATCATGATGAATCCTGGATGCGGTCCCTGCTTAGGAGCGCATGAAGGCGTGCTCGCAAGCGGTGAGGCTGCAATAGCTTCCACCAACAGAAATTTCAGGGGAAGAATGGGTTCTAAGGAAGCAGATGTATATCTCGCTTCTCCAGCAAGCGTGGCATCGTCGGCGATAGAAGGAAAAATAGCTGACCCAAGAAAATATTTATAGGCAATTTTGCAAGAAGAGCAGCAAACTTTTATATTTCTTGCTATATACAGACGTGGATATAATAGAAAAAATTAAAAAGTTGAAGGAGGAAAGAAATGCAATCATTCTTGCCCATAATTATCAACGCCCAGAAGTGCAGGATGTGGCAGATTATATTGGCGATTCTCTTGGCTTGGCTATAGAGGCAAGCAAGACGAATGCAAGTGTTATTGTTTTTTGCGGTGTAGATTTCATGGCTGAATCAGCAAAAATACTCAATCCAGATAAAATTGTTCTGCATCCTGAAGCTGGAGCAAGATGCCCAATGGCGGCGATGGTCGATGCTACAACATTGAAAAAATTGAAGGAAGAAGAAAGCATGGATGTTGTTGCATATGTGAATACCACAGCGGAGATTAAAGCAATAGCAGATATATGCTGCACTTCCGCCAATGCTGTTAAAGTTGTAAAAAGCATGCCCAATGGCGTTATTTTTATTCCAGATGAGAATCTTGGAAAATACGTTAAAAGATTCGTTGATAAGGAAATGATTTTATGGCCTGGATTTTGTCCAACACATCAGGCAATATCGCCTGAAGATATTGAAAATGAAAGAAAAAAGCATTCTGATGCCATTGTAATGGCTCATCCAGAATGCACGCCATCTGTAATAGATATGGCAGATAAAGTTGCATCTACAGAAGGAATGGTTAATTTCGCTAAGAAAAGCAATGCAAAAGAATTCATAGTTGCTACAGAAATAGGGCTATGCTATAGAATGAAGAAGGAAATGCCAGATAAGGAATTTTATTGCATCAGCCATGCAGTATGCCCGACAATGAAAAAAATAACTTTGGATAGCATCATAAAAAGCCTTGAAAAAATGCAGCATGAAGTAAAAATTCCAGAAGAAATAATGGAGAAGGCGAGAAAGCCTTTAAGAAAAATGATAGAAATGGGAAGAGGATAATTACAACAAATTGAATACCCACACCATCAATTTTTCTTCTTTGGAATTCCCACTTCGGTCATATGCAATGACTTTTATTTCGTGTTTCCAGATAGCAGGTTCATCCCATTGCCATATATATGGTGGGTTATCAATTATTTTCTTTAACTCATTATCTATGTAAAATTCTATTTTAGAGATACCAGATAGCACATCATAAGCATCCAGAAAAATATTGACTTTTCCAATCATAATCGTACACTGGCATGGCAATATTTTTCGTCCCAATATATATAGGTAATTTGGTATTGGCTCTCTGAATGAAATGGAAGGAGGTGTTTTATCTATTTTTAATGAGATAACTTTTTTCTTCTCTCTGTTTCCTGCTTCATCAACTGAATAAAAGTAAATAAAATGTTTCCCTTCTTCACTAATCTGAATTGGATTATTATATTTTCTCCATTCCCCTCCATCTATTCTATAATATGTTTCCTTGACGCCAGAAACTGTATCTATTGCTTGAAATGTTATTATAACAGAAGAGTTATACCAACCATTCTTGGGAGGAAAGGATGGAATTAGCACATATCTCGTAACTGGTGCGACATTTTTAACGACTTCAACCCAGGCGGCATTAGTAATCTCTTTTACATTACAGCCCTTAATACTACACACGCTATAATATAATATTTCATGTAATCCTTCTGTGGATAAATTAAATGGTGAAGTAAATTTAATCCATTTTCCTCTATCTATACTATAGTAGGTTATAATATCACATCCCTGTGCATCCACAATAAATGATATTTTTGTTTCCTTAGTTACTTCCCAATGAGTAAGATTCCACTCATGAGGACCAGAAAAATTAATTGTTGTATGTGGCATAAGAGGGGATTGTACTTTTTTTACCCTAATCTTTTTAGTTATACTGTCACTTGCACCTTCGTTATCTATCACAGTCAGAGTGACCGCATATTCCCCACTTTTTATATATCTGTGCGACGGATTTTGTCGATAACTTTTACATCCGTCACCGAAATCCCATGTCCAATTTACGATGTAGC
>JAGGYX010000144.1 GCA_021162305.1 Thermoplasmata archaeon
AATGGTGAAGTATATCGCATAATGTTTTATTCACAGCGTGGCTTTATGCTTTCTTTTAGTGGAAATAAACTACAGAGATTTATCCTCATGCAATATATAGAACGAAAGGATAAAAATGGAAAAGAAGCTTATGATAAAGATATAATCAAATTTAGATTTACGGTAGAAAACAAAGAAACAATCGGAATAGGAGTAATCAAATGGAATACAAAAGAAAGTGCTTGGATTGTGGAAACATTGAAAGTAAAAGGAGGCAAATCAATTACTGGTTATTTCTTACTCGGTGTAATTGATGAATTTGAAGTCATCGGCAACATTTACGAAAATCCAGAATTGTTGAAGGAGGTAAGATGATTAATCTCTTGTTATTGCTAAGCATACTCGACATTATATTCGGCGGCTTCCTCATAAGACGAGGAGATAAAAAATGGGGCATAATAGTTACTTCAATAGGAATAATTGTATTCGTTGTGGTTGCTGTAATATCTGTTGCTGAGTGGATAAATAACTGGATTGATATAGATTGGATAAGATTGGTATGGAGGTAAAATGATAAAGAAGAAATATAAAATTGTTGGGATGAAGGATACTGAGGAAGTAGAAGTAAAGGCGGAATATACTGAATTACCTTTTGATATGAGCGGTATTATGGAAAAAATGCTGCATGAAATGAGAAAGACATTGCCTATAAAACCAGATGAAAATGTAATAAGAATCAGAATAACAAAAGCTGAATACGAAAACGAGAAATGGAAATAGGAGATATTATAGAAGTGGTGTTTGGAAATGGATATAGATAAATTAATCAATAAGAGGCATTCGGATGTAAAGATTGAAATGATACAAGGAGGACTCTTAACATTAAGTGAGAAGAATAATTTTAGAAAGATATTAAATATACATGCAATACCAACAATAGTAATTACAAGACCTATAAATGCAAAAAGCTTCATCAATATAAGAAAAGTTAAAGAAGGAATACTACTTGAGTTAGATAAAAAAGTAAGAAATTTATTCAATAGTGTTGAAGTTCAATGGAAATATACAAAATTATATCCAAAATTTAATGTCATTAGAATGATAATTCCATCAAGCCCTGTGGCGAAAGCCCGCCCTCGCAAAGGAAAGTATGGTAATTTCTACACTCCAAAGAATACACAGCAATTTGAAAATTTGGTTAAAATGATTGCATCAAAGCATTTTAAGAAGCCATTGGATTGTCCTATTGAATTGCATTTGAAATTCAAGATACCACGCCCAAAAAGATTGATATGGAAAACAAAACCAATGCCAGAGCAACCATGCGATACCGTTCCAGATTTAGACAATTATATAAAGTCAATAACTGATGGTCTTCAAGGAATAGCATTCTATAACGATAAACAAATATGGAAAATTGTTGCTGAGAAAGTGTATCATGCTGGAGATGATAAGCCTGAAACGATTGTGGAGGTGCGATGGAATGAGGATAACATTTAGACAATGGTTATGGCTGAAAACAAAGGAAAAAGCCAGAAAATTCTTTAAATGGTGCAAAACAACTGAATTTTATTTATTCCTTTTTATAATAATTACAGCATATCTTCTAAACTTTGAATTTATTAGGATATACATATTTATTACTTGGATAATCGTAGTCGTTGTATTTATCTTATGGTGGCTTCATGAAATATATCTTGAAGAAATGAAGAAAAAATGACATACGATTATCAGACCTCGCTGGATGCTTGGCTTAAAGTTAAAGAAAAGCTCGGCAGGCGGCAACGTGAGGTATTGATAGCATTGCACCATTTGAAAGAAGCAACAAACATGGAAATTGCCAACTATCTTGGCTGGAGTATAAACCGTGTAACTCCGAGAGTATTGGAGCTGAGAGAAATGGGATTGGTGAAGCAGGCAGGGTTGAGAAAATGCAGAATAACGGGAAACAACGCAAGAGTGTGGAAGCTAACGATAGAAGGAATTAATAGAGTAATGCAGGTTGCAAGAGTGATAGCGTGAATAAACCAATAGATATAATTGCAAAATATATAAGTGATAGACCCTTATATCTTTTTATACTAATAGTAATAATAGTAAGAATGCTTGATATACTATCGGCATATATGTGGTTTTCGATCAGACCAGAAACATTTTTGGAATATGAGTCAAATGAGTTTGCTAAAAAGATATTTTATAACCACGATTGGAAAATTACTAATGGAATCAACTATAATTCCATTTTTTGTAATTATGTTTTTAATTGCGATTGCAGGGCATTATTTTAAGTTTAATGTAATTAAATTTCTTCTGTTGGCATACGCAACATTTGAGATAGCAGCAATCTTATCGAATGTAATGTGTATATTTTCACTGCCAAGATGGACATTATATCTGCTTGCACCCATAGATGCTTTTGGATTAGTTATAATCACAATAGGTATTTATGCTTCGGTAAAAGCATGGATAGGATAATCTTTTATATTTTCATCTGTTATACAATATATGCTTATAGATACATGGTTAAACAAAATAAGTAAATCTAAAACTCCTGTTACTGTAAAGGTATATAGGTCTGCGTTGGGCTGCGTCCTCCGTGATTTGAAAATGTCTGCCGAAGAAATAAAAGAATTATCATTCAGCAATCCTGAAAAGCTTAGAGATATAATCGAAGAATATTTTGTCAATCTTGACCTTGCACCTTTGACAAAAAATCAGCGTCTTTCAGCACTACGCTCTTTTCTTAATTTTGCAAATAGAGGCTTCAATCTCGGTAAAATAGAGTTTGATAAATCGCATACCGTGTCTTCCATTTTTGATACAGAAGTTCCAGACAAGAATAAGCTGAGAAAGGCATTTGAACATGCTGACTTGCGGACAAGGGCAGCTATGGCTCTATATGCCTTCTGCGGGTTGCGACCTCGCATAATCGTAAATCTGCCCTTTTCTGCGTTTGTTGAAATGAAGATAAAGGATGGTGAAGTAATATTCAAAAAAGAACCTACAATGATAGTAATCAGGAAGGACATTCCAGGCAACAAGGCAAAAGTAGATTTTTTCACATTTCTGATAAAAGATGGTATGGATTTTTTGAAAGAATATATTGAAAGCAGAGATGATGAATTTATTGGAGAAGAAAATACCATTATATATTATCCTGAAACTAACAATCCAGAGGTATATTTATGGCGTGGGATAAAAAAGGCATTCAAGCAGGCGGGCATACACTCACGCCCCTATGTTTTACGCTCATATTTTGATATTGTGGCAAGCGAGAATTTATCGCAAACAAAACGAGAGTTCTACATGGGTCATGCTGGAGATTTAGATGTTAGGTATTCAATGAGGAAAAAACATAGCAAGGAAAAGATAGAGGAATTTAGGCAAGAATGGAAGGAAAAGATAGAAAGAAAATTAAGTATCTCGCTGGTGGAGGCGACGGCGGGCAACTCTACCGCATCGTATCTTAGCGAAACAAATCGAATCTAACCTCATCTCACCTCATCTTATGACTCTAAGATATGAGGCAATCTATCTCATCACGCATTTACTCCTCCATGGACTGCTACGATTACTTTTATAGACCCATTTGAAAGGATAACAATTGAAGAATTAAAGGAGCTGGTAGAATTTGGCGGAGCATTCATTGGAATTGGAGACAGCAGAAATTTAAATTATGGAAGATTTGAAGTTGTATCCGTTAAGGAGGTGAAAGAATGAAATTGAAAAAGAATGAGAAAACAGATAAAGACGAGTTAAGAGAGAGGATAGAAAGCCTGGGGTTGAAGGCAATAGAGGAATACTTCGGTATTGACCTTGAGAATGTTGATAAGGAGATTTTAAAGCATTTACACAATAGAGCAAGGCTTGCGATGCAGTTTGAAAAGGAGATAAACCTCAATAGGCGTGCAATAGAGCTAAACTATATACGGGTATTTCGTCTAATAGCAGAGGATAAGAAGGAACTAAAGGAAATGATAAAGAATGCAATACCGAAATATTATCCCTATGATTACTGAGCATAACCACCTCTCAGATGCGATATGATAGGCTTTGCTCTGCTCGGATTAGATAGGATGGGATAAGGTATGAATTGGATAAAATTGGCTGGGATAGGATAACGATGCGTGGAAGGAATGGAATGTGATAAGATTGTTTCAGATAAGATAAGGCTTGATGCGATGGGATAAGATATGATAAGAGGAATTTAGGCAAGAATGGAAGGAAAAAAATGGAGAGAAAATAAGATAAAACATTTAAATTTTTTAAAAATTTTTTTTTTAAAAAAAAATTCGCATATTATTATAATATGATATTTACTTCTGTTATACAATGCATATTGTATAACATTTATGGATTATTTACTAATCAATAAGCAATTTTCAAAAAAAAAAATTTAAAATTTTAAAAAAACGAAAAATTTAAATATTGTTTTTGTATTCTTTATTGGTGATAAAATGAATAAAGAAGAAATAAAGAATAAGAAGGAAATAAATGAAGAAGAAGTTGAAGAAATTATAACGATAGGCAACATAATAATTGAAATAATCGACATACTCGATGAAGAATATGCAAAATTGCGAGAGCAAGACAACAAGAGAGAGAAGGAATTACTTGGCATAACGCTATCAGAATGCAACACAATAGAAGAAATAAACAAGTATGAGGAAATATTAAACAAGAATGCAGAAATAATAGACAATGATAAAGTATTTAGAGAGATAAACGAGAGGCAACAATTCATAAACAAAATAAGATGGCGATTTTTTGAGATGCTGAAAATGTTGCTTGCGGATATATACAGCGAATATAAAGATATAAGCACGGATTGGATATGGATAAAATACAAAGATATAAGAAGGATATTTAAGGAGGCAATAGGAGAGAACGGGGCGGGCGGTAATCCCGCCATCGCCAGCCAGCGGGCGAAGTAATACGCTGGCATAAAA
>JAGGYX010000057.1 GCA_021162305.1 Thermoplasmata archaeon
ATATAATTCCATCTTCAAACATTCTGGCAAAAGCAGATAAGGCTGGCATTCCGTTGATCTCTGTTCGCCCCGATACCTACACCATAGCAAGCAGGGTCGAAAAGCTGCCTCGTCCGATAATGGCAGATGAGGAGGAAAAAATAGAAGAAATTAGAAAAAAGGCAGAGGTGAAGATATGAGACTATATATCGGCTCATTTGATGAAGATGAAGTGAATGAGGTTGTCGAGGATTTGAGAAAAGCAGGAGTGAGAAGCGAGTTAAGACATGCTCTTAATATTGAGATTAGCGAAAAATATTATCTTGAGGGGAAAATAAGCGAGCTTAAAGAAAAATATAAGGAAAGGAAGAGAGTTATGAAAGTCATTGAAGGAATAGAAGACTATTTTGAAAAAGCTCGCCAGATAATGAAAGATGGAATAGAAACAAAGGAATTTGAAGAGAATTTTTTGAATCTGGTTATCCCAGAGAGAAAAGAATTTGAAGAAATGAAAAAGGAAATGGAAAAAGAAAAAGATTTGGACAAAGCATATAGCGAGCTTTTAAAAAAATTTGGGGAGGAAAAAACAGATGAATTTATAGATGAAATTATGTATGAGTTTAAACTCACATCTTTTTTCCATTCCTTGCTTGAGAAAAATGGTATTGAATATAGGGAAGGAAAAATGTATGGAAAGATTGCAGAAGACCCATATGTAAAAATATATCTTGAAGGAGATACTCCAAAAGATTTACCACATGAAATGAAGGTTTTTATCCATAAAAATGTTGATTTATATGCAAATCTGCTTGATGTCATATATGAAACAAATAGAATAGAAAAGCTTGCTGAAGAAAAGAAAGAATATACGCCTTTACTTTTTGCAGCAACAATTGTCGCAAAAATAATGGATAAAATTCAAAATAAAATGGAAGCGGAAGAGCTGATCCAGAAATCCATGCATTTTAAGGAAAATGGAGATGAAATAATATTATCAGAAGATGCAGTAAAAGAAATAATAAAAATGCTTGAAAAAGCGGAAATAATAAGAGTAAAGAAAGGAAAAGTTATATTGAAAGAAAGGAAAAAGAGGTAGCGGCATAAATAAATATAAAGGTTCTATTAACAGTGTGCAAGCCGTCGTCATTGAAAATTTGAAAAAGAATTATGGAAAAATAAAAGCCGTTAAAGGGATTTCTTTTAATGTGAAAAAAGGAGAAATATTTGGATTGATAGGACCAAATGGAGTTGGAAAAACAACCGTGCTACGAGTGCTTGCAACAATAATTAAAAAAAGTGATGGAAAAGCAAAAATATTCGGATATGAAGTGGGAAAAGATGATGAAGCAATAAGAAAAATAATAAGCTATTTGCCTGAAGAAGCAGGAGCATATAAAAATATGAGGGGCATTGATTATCTGAAATTCATGTCCAATTTCTTTCAAAAAAGCGATGTTGATAAAGCAATAGAAATTGCAAATCTGGGAGAAAGAATCTATGATAAAATAGAAAGCTACAGCAAAGGTATGACACGCCGCCTGCTGGTGGCGCGAGCCCTCATGGCAATGCCAAAGCTTGCCATACTTGATGAGCCTACTTCTGGCTTGGATGTGGTGAATGCAAATGAGATAAGGAATATAATAAAAGAATACGCCGCCATGGGAACAACTTTTTTAATATCCTCACACAACATGCTTGAAGTTGAATATCTCTGCCATAGAATTGCATTGATGAATAACGGCATCATAGTCGAGGAAGGAGAGCCAGAGAAGCTCATGGAAAAATATGACGCAAAGAATATTGAAGAGGTTTTCTTGAAGGTGATTAAATGAGGCTTGCAGCATTGATATTTAAAGAGGTGAGGGAGCTTCTCACTCCTGCAACAATTCTGCCAGCAATATTCATGATGCTAGTTTTTGCTGGAATGGGAAACATGATTGGGGGCATGGAAAAAAAGGCTATGCAAAAGCCAAATGTGGAGATAATATCATATGATAACGGAAGCTATGCAAATTTTTATGTTAATGTGCTTGAAAAATATTGTGAGGAAGGTAAAAAAAATATTGCAACAATAATAATACCCCAAAACTTCTCTTATTCAATAGAAAAAGGAGGAGCAGCGGAAATAAAAATAAAATGGTTTTTGGAAGGGACTGGTATCTCTTCCTCGCCTTCAATTTCAAATTTAAGACATGCTATAACAATGGCAAATAAGGAGCTTGCTTCAAAAATTTTGAAGGAAAAAAACATGAATTCCTCTCTAATTTTTTCCCCCGTGCATTATACGGAAAAAAGCGTGATAAAAAATAAGGAAATAAATGCTCCTCCAGAAAAAATAATTTCTTTCTTTTCATCTCAGTCAATGAGTGTGCCGATAGTCATAATGATAATGATTGTAACTTCTGGAGGAATAGTTATTTCTTCAATGGGAATGGAAAAAGAAAATAAAACACTAGAAACTTTATTGACGCTTCCAATAAAAAGAAGTCACATTGTAACTGGGAAAATAGTTGGAGCGAGTGTTGTGGGCGTGGTTATAGCATCTCTCTATATGCTCGGATTGAGATATTATATTTCTTCATTTGGAATAGGAGAAAAGATTGAGGGGTTTAATTTGAGCGGAATTGATTATGCCCTTCTTTCCATCTCGTTGTTCCTATCTTTGCTTGCTGGCTTGTCTTTATGCATTGTGATTGGCTCATTTGCAAGAAACTATAAATCTGCTCAGGTTCTTTCATTGCCCGTTTCAATTCTTGCAATAGTTCCGATGTTTTTGCTAATGTTTCAGGATTTCTTTTCAATGGATTTGCCATTGAAGATATTGATTTTTATGATTCCATTTTCTCACCCAATGATGGCTCCTTCATTGCTTTTGTTGAAGGAATATTCTTGGATTATATATGGCATAGCATATTCTGCTTTATTCTCGAGCATTTGCATTTTAATTGCCACATGGATATTTAAAACAGATTTGTTGATAACAGGAAGGATTAGAAAATGAGGGAATGGGAAAAAATTGCAGAAAGTTTTGATGAAACAAGAAGATATGCATGGAAAGAGTGCATAGACTTCATTGAAAATGCAGAAGGAATGGGAATCGATATTGGTTGCGGAAATGGAAGACATTTGAAACTGATGGAAAATAGAGGAATGGCAGCGGGCATTGACATAGCATTCAATATGCTTTTAATTGCAAAGAAAAAAAGCAATGCATTACTTGTTCAAGCTGATGCAATTCATTTACCATTTCCTTCACACATTTTTGATTACGCTCTTTTTATTGCTGCCCTCCACAACATAAAAGGAAGGGAGAATAGGATAAAAGCATTGAAGGAAATGAATAGGGTTCTTAAAAAAAATGGCACTGCAATCATCTCAGTATGGTCAAAGTGGCAGGATAGATGGCGGCGCCATTTCATGCTCCAAGCATTATATAAATGGAGAGAGTTTGGGGACATATACATTCCGTGGAAGCGTGGCGAACATGTGGAGAGATTTTATCATTTGTATGGTATGCGTGAGCTAAAAAAAGATGTTAAAAAAGCTGGTTTTGAAATAATAAAAGCATGGAGTGTTAAAAAAGTATCAAAGAAGCATGCTGATAATCATTTCATAATAGTAAGGAAGATTTGAAATTATGGTAGAGGAATCTTCAACAAAAGTGAAAGTTCCCAAATCCATTTCCCATCAGAAAATAAAGCATTTCCTTCTCTTCCTATCTCTGCCTTCATTACTAATTTAGCTATTTCTTTATTTTCACGGTATATTCTCCACTCTAAAATTGCATTCACCCCATAATACATCTGCGTATTTTCTAATGCCCTTCTAATATGTCCTTCAGCAATGTCCTTCAAATCTGGAAATACCTTCAAATTAAAAAATGGGTGAATATGAAACTCTACATTTTTCCCTTTCTTTTTTCCTTCATATTCTTTTTTCATATCAAATTTTCTTTTATTGACTTCTTCGCCTTTTTTGAAAATAAATTTTTTTAAAGCCTCCATAACAAATTTTTCTGTAAGAGATAAAAATTCTTTTTGAACTCCTTCCTTTTCCAGTAATTCTTCGTCAAACTCCGGGTATTTTTCCATTATTTTTTTCTTCGCTTTTTTTATAGCAGGAATCACGTGTTCATCCCACAGTTTTTCAAAACCCTTTTTAGTTCCATGTTTTACATTTTCAACCACATATTCCGTTACTTTTCCAGCTCCATGTAATTTCACCATTTCTGGCTCATATGTTAGCTTTGTAGGTTTATCAAATGGTATTAAAAGAAGTGTTTCTGCTTCTTTTTCATCTGGTTTTAAAATATCTTCCAGTTTAAATTTGAATAATTCTTCCGGTTTTGTCTCCTCTTCCTTTTCTTCTTTCTCTCTCCTTATTCCAAGAACATCTTCCAACGCGGGCATTGGAGGCAACTCATGCTTTCTGCATGTCGGGAATATGCCAGGATGATTTTGAGGTGGTGGGCTGCTGTCAAAAAGTCTTCTCAGATTGAAATCTGGATAGCCTTCGTCTCTTTTTTCGCCTTCTCCAAATACAAGTTTATCCAAAGATGATGCTTCTCCATCAATCTCAAAAGCATGTGGAAGTCTGAAAACATACAACAATACATCATCACATTCCTTGCCAGTATACGCAAAAACCTGTTTTACTCCTGTTTCTCCAAAACTTACTACAAATGTTGAGCCTTCGCCAGATGAAACGCTCTGGTATTGTTCACCTTCTATTTTCCATTTTATTTTATCCTCGTGTCCAGGAGGTTCTGTTACAGCTCTAAAAATAATTTCATCTCCCGCCTCATATATGGAATTGTCGAGAGGTTCAATTATTTTTACTTTAATTCTTTTCTTTTGATATGCAAAATAGGCGCCCATTGACGCCAGTGAAGCAATCAATAATGCAATTATCAAAAGCCATGTGCTGCTCTTTTTCTCAATGTTTAAAGCATTTATAAAAGTGTATTTATTTCCGTCAGGATTTATGACTGTGATATTTATGTTTTTATCTTTTCCACTTGCATAAACATTTGCTATGATGGTCTCATTATCTATGAACCATAAATTCTTCAATTGTATTTTGGGCGAAGATATAAAAATGGTTGCATTTCTCTGAAAATTTCTTCCTTTTATTGTTAGATTTGTTGATTGCCCTGCAAATATTTTTTGCGGCTCAACATATAAAATTATTGGTTTTGCATAGACAACGATGTTTATTGATGTAAAATTTTCAGCTTCTTTATCGTCTCTAACAATCAATTTTGCCGTATAATTTCCTCTCTTACTGTAAACATAATGTATTTCTTCTGGCAGCATATCAGAACCAAAAAATTCTGGAATGTCGTCTCCATCTGCATCAAATTCCCATGAAGTAATATTTCCATCTGCATCGCTTGCCCACAGGAAGAATGTCACATTAAATGGAGCATTTCCAGAAGTGCTGTTTGCTTCAATTCCACATTCTGGAGGAATATTGGAAATTTCTGGCATTGTTGTAAATTCCCATATTTCCGATACATTTGCTTCTTCTCCATCATTCGATATTGCATACCAATAGTATGTTTTATTATATTCAAGATAAAGTGGTCCAATTTTTGCAATGCTATCGTTTGAAACAATAACGCTTCCAATCAAAATTTCATTTGACCAGTAAAATGTAACATTTAGAATTTGGCTGTCTTCATCTCTCACATAACAGCTTAAATTTACAATCACTGGAACATTTTTTGCACCATTTTCTGGATATACATTAATTGGTTTATCAGGAGCAATTGCCATTGAAACATCCACTAAAGTAATAAATAAAAAAGATGATAGAATGCAGAAACAATACTTTCCATTCATCTCTCCTCAAAAAAATTAATGGAAACTATATAAATAATTTATGATGAATTTTATTCTATTCCATCCTGTGTAATATAAAATTTCACTCTTTTTCCTTCTGGAATGCTTCTATGCTTTATCACTGTTGCAAATCTTACTTCTTTTCCATTTTCTTTTCCGTTTCTTTCAATCATTATTATTGTTTTTGCAATGTGGTCCATGCTCCTCCCTGCAAATGGCTTCACTTCATCGCCTGCTGAATAAACCTGGCTTGTTATTATAACTGGAATTTTTTTCTTTCTCGCTGCAATTTGAAGCGTAACCAACTGCTTGGTTAAAGAGCGTGTGGCAAGGCTTTCATCTTCCATTTCAAGGCGGTAAAACAAATTTATGCTGTCTACAATAATCATTCCCGCATCTATTTTCGTTGCTTTCTCCACCATTTCTTCCTGCTCTTTTAATGAAAATGGAAAGAAAAATAAAATTTTTTCAAGCTTTTTCTTATCTTTAAATATTTGCAGCAATCTCTCCTTTGATATTCCTTCTGTATCAATATAGACTACTTTTTTCCCTTCTTCAATGCATTGCTTGGCAGCCTGAATGCATATGTTTGTCTTGCCTGTGCCGCCCTCGCCGTATATTTCTGTTACTATTCCCTTTTCAATTCCTCCTCCAAGCAATTCATCGAGGGAACATTTCAATGGTAGCTTTTCCACATGCTAATCTATTTTCGGGATAATAATCTTTTCTTTATTACCCACTTCAATTGTCAATCCTTTTTTATAAAGATAGCCTGTATAGGCAGCTAAATAGGCATCAAGCTCATGCTTATTTGAAGGCTCTATATTCAATTTCTCTGCCATTTTTCTATAATCTTTATCATATATGCCCAAAATTTTTGCACTTGCTGTAGGAAAAACTTCTATGGTAATGGCATTAAGCCTTTCAATAATTTTTATTGCTCTTGTGGTCAGCATTCTCATGCCCGGAAGTGTGGGTGGCATCGCTCCATATTTCTTCAATATTCTATCTGCCTCTCTTATTCTAATTTCTTTCATTAATGGGGCATCAATTGCAACAATCTCTACTTTATTTTCATTTATTGCATCTATTATTTCCTCATCCTCATATAAGGTAAGGAGCTTATAGTTATTCCTGCTTTTTAGCAGGCAAATTCCAGTGGGATTTTTTGGTTTTGCAGCCAAGTCAACGCCGGCAATCACAAATATATAAGCGTATTTTTATTTAATTTTCATGCTCTATGAGATGGAAAAGGAGGGAAGAAATTTGCTGCTCAAATTGCTTGAAAAACATCATGGAAACAAAATGCTTGAAGTTGGATGTGGAAGTAATGAACCTGCTTTACTTATTTCAAAAAAATTCAATTCAAATGTAAAATGCATCGACCCCTATGGCTATGGAAAAAATATTATAAAAATGAGGGGAGAGGAAATAGCAAAGTTAAATGAAAAATTCGATGTCATATATAGTGTGATGAGTCTGCACCATATGGATGCTTTCATATTTTTAAAAGAAGCAATAAAAGCTTTGAATAACAATGGAAAACTCGTCATTGTTGACTGGAAAAAGGGTGTTGAAACAGGAGTGCCTGAATATTATTTTTCTTTAAATGAAGTTATAGCCATGATGAAAGATTATGAAATAATAGATAAAGGAGAGAAAAAGCATCATTTTTATGTTGTTGGGAAGGAAAACAAAAAATAATATATTCTTTTTTGCATATGCTTTACAATGGTTATTCAGGATGAAAAGAATATTGAAAAAATCCTTGAAAACAAATATAAAGAAGGATTGAAAATAATTAAAATGAGTAAGACTTCTAAAGAGTTACTTGAAGAATTGAAAAAAGATTGCCCAAATGTTCCTGATAAAGAGCTTGTAAGCTTATTCAAGTCTGTTGCTGCCGGAACAAAAATGGTTGATTCAGCCATCATAGCAGCTGCACATAATATGCAATACAATGCAATTCATAAGGAAAAGAAAAAGAAAACATGGCTTGATGATTTTATGACAGAAACATCATTAAAAATGATGAAGCCTCGTGAAATTATAAGAAAGAAGGAATTATATCATGAATTGATAGATTTAATAAGCCATCTTGAAGAAAAATATGACAATATGGATAGCCCACCAGATACTGCAATATTCAGGCGGAGGATAACAACATTCTTAAAAGAAAAGGTGAAGAAATGAGGATAGGGGAACATCCGATATTGACATTTGAAAAAGGAAAAGAAATAACTTTTTATTTTAATGGAATTGAGATGAAAGGATATGAAGGTGAAAGCATAGCCTCTGCTTTACTTGCCAATGGTGTCAAAATTTTCAGCCATAGCATTAAATACAATCGTCCTCGCGGCTTTTTTTGTGGAATAGGAAAATGCTCTTCATGCCTGATGACAGTAAATGGAATACCAAACATAAGGACCTGCATAACTCCTTTGCAGGAAGGAATGATTGTGGAAAGCGATGCACATGAGCTACCAGAAGGCATGCCATATAAAAAGCCCAGCAAGCAAACAATTGAGGCAGATATAGCCATTGTGGGCGGAGGACCGGCGGGCATGGCAGCCGCTATAGAGACTGGAAAGGATGCAGATGTTATACTTATAGATGAACAAACCCGCCTTGGAGGACAGCTTGTGAAACAAACACATAAATTTTTTGGCTCTTCTGTGGAAGGGGCTGGAAAACGAGGCATAGAAATTGCAAAAGAAATGGAAAATGAAGCAAGTAATGTTGCAAGAATATTGCTCAAAACAAGTGTAATAGGATATTATAATCGGGGCTATCATTTTCTTGCAGCTGTAAATAAATTGGATGGCATACTATATGAAATAAAAGCAAAAAAAATAATATTTGCCACTGGAGCACAAGAAAACGTGCTTGTTTTTGAAGGAAATGATTTGCCAGGCGTATATGGGGCGGGCGGCGTGCAAACTATAATGAATGTTTATGGAGTTAAGCCGGGCAATGCTGGCGTCATTGTTGGAGCTGGAAATGTTGGGCTTATTCTTGCATACCAATTGCTTCAGGCTGGCGTTGAGGTAAAGGCTATTGTTGAGGCAATGCCCAAAATTGGTGGATACCTTGTCCATGCTGCAAAAGTTCGAAGAAATGGCGTGCCAATATATACGAGGCATTCAATAAAAGAAGCCTATGGAAATGAAAGCGTTGAAGGAGCAAGGATTGCAAAACTTGATGAGAAATGGAATTTTATAGATGGAACAGATAAAGACATAGAATGCGATTTTATTGCAATTGCTGTTGGTCTTACTCCTTCAACAAAACTTGTTCAGCAAACAGGAGCAAAAATAAAGTTTATTCCCGCCGCCGGAGGATGGGTTGCATTGCACAATGAATATATGCAAACAACCATAGATGACATATACATAGCCGGAGATAGCGCCAACATTGAAGAAGCCTCTACGGCGGTCATAGAAGGAAAGATAGCAGGATTGCATGCACTGAATTCTCTGAAAAGCATCGATGGCTATGAAGAAAAAATGAATGCATATTTGAAAAGACTGGAAGAATTAAGAGCGGGAATATTTGGTGCCCGTCCAAAGGAAGCTAAAATGAAGATACATGAGGGGTATTATGAAGAGATTGGAAGAGGAAGGAATAGTTGAAATTGATATGCTTCGTCTTCCAAATGAAAAGCAATTGTGGAAGGGTGTTGCCATAACAGAATGTCTGCAGCCAATACCATGCAATCCATGCAAGGAAGTTTGCCCGACAAATGCAATTAAAATGGAAAACATAAATGACCCCCCCATCTTAGACTATGAAAAATGCATTGGCTGCTCCTTATGTGTTGAAGTTTGCCCTGGCTTGGCAATGTTTGTTGTTCGCGTCAGAAATGGCAAAGCCATGATAACTCTTCCATATGAAATGCTTCCAGTGCCAGAAAGAGGACAAATTGTTAAAGCTTTAGACAGGCTTGGTAATGTTGTTGGCGATGCCAAGGTTATTGCAATAAAGCATGGAAGAACAAATGTAATAACAATCGAGTTAGACGAAAAGCTTGCAATGGTTGTAAGAAATATAAAAGTTGAGTGAAAATCTGGGAAGTCTGTTAGCAATGAACAAGCAAAATTTAAATTCTCCTTTCTTTCTATTTCATTATGAAATTTAAAGTCCTTGCTGCAATATTGGTTATTGCATTACTATTTATTCCAGTAACCATTTCTCCAAATGTTGCTAAAAAATCAATTAAAATGGAAAATACTGAAAATATAATACAAAATACAGAAAAAAGTCAAACACAATACTGGGCTTTGCTTGTTGCTGTAGGCGTGTATGCATATAATCCAGATATGGATAGACCAAGCATGTTGCGTGCCATAGATGATTTTTATAACACATTGCTTGTCTCTCCTTTCTGGAATGAAAGCCATATTAAGGTTATAAAAGGAGCCAATGCCACCGTCGCCAATATAATGGCTGGCTTTTCATGGCTTGCAAAGAATGCAAAGGATGATGACATATGCCTTATATATCTAACAACGCATGGTTTTCCAATAATTTTCGATTTGCCTCCGAGAGATGAAGCCGACGGCATGGATGAAGCTTTAGCTGCATATCGCGGCTTCCTGCCCCTCCCAAATCCATTCAGCTGGGAGCCGTTGGCAAATCCGTTTGGCATAATAACAGACGACGAGATAAATTTCATGCTGAATAGAATACATGCAAAGGGCATAGCAATGATTGTTGATAGCTGTCACAGCGGTGGATTCAATGATAACTGGAGTTATGCAAAAAGCTATGATTTTGCTTCAGAACTTGGAAAGGATTTGAAAGGTCGTAATAGAGTTATTTTGACCTCTGTAAGAGAAGATGAAACTTCATATGGTTCTTTCTTCTCAGATGGAATAATAAAAGGGCTGCAAGGATATGCAGATTCAAATAAAAATGGCTTTGTTTCAGCAGAGGAAGCATTTTATTATGCTCGAGACATAATTCTAAATAATTTTGGAGGGATGCATCCTCAGATATTTGATGATTATCCTGGTGAGCTTGCATTAACGAGTGTTGAATTTCCACCAAGCATGCCGAGTATAGAAGGAAATGAAACAGGAAAAACAAATGTCAGCTATACTTACAAACTTATATCATATGACCCAGAGGGAGACAGAATAAAATATGAAATTGATTGGGGGAATGAAATTGAGCAAACAGGATTTTATAACTCTGGCGTGGCTGCAGAAATAAAGCATTCATGGAAAAAGGAGGGAACATATGAAATAAGGGCGAGAGCAATAGATGAGCATGGAGCATACAGCGATTGGAACGAAATTACTGTTACAATGGCTTATCCCGAGCATAAAATTGACCAAAGACAGGTTAATGAATCATATGGCTATCTGGTTAACGATACAAGATGGCTTGCTCAATCTTTTATACCAGCCATGAATGATATCAAAAAAATCGAGCTTGCTTTAATATGCTGGGATAACAGAGACATAGAGGTTGAAATAAGAGATGGATTGAATGGAATGGTGATGGCGAGAGCAAGCAAAGAAATAATGGCAACAAACGACTGGCAGGTGCAATGGATTTCATTTGCCATAGATGCAAATTTAACAGCTGGCAAAAAATACTACATTGTATGCCACAGCAGCCAGTCAGACTGGGGGCTGGCGTGGGCGACGAGCGGCGACGATGTCTATCAAGATGGAGAATTTTACCATTCAAAAGATGGTGGAAATACATGGGAGGCACATCCTATAGATGCATGTTTTGTAACCTATGGATAATGAAAGCATAGAGTGCAGCATGGCTATAAACTCAGCAATTTTATGCCTGCAAGCGTTGCTGCCACAACAATTATTGAAGCCATTATAACGCCAATGAAAATACATAGCATTGATTTTTTAAAATCCAAGCCAAAAAGATAGGCTGCAAGGCTTCCAGTCCATGCTCCTGTTACTGGCAATGGGATGGCAACAAAAATGATTAGGGCAAGACTTTCCCATTTCTCTATGCTCTTTTTTGTTTTTCTTCTTGTATATTCAAATATTTTATCAAGCAACCTGCTCCAGAATCTCCATCTCCGCAAAAATTTTTCAATGGGATGCAAAAAAATTAAAATGAATGGCACTGGAAGCATGTTGCCAGCAACAGCTAAAGCCCATACAATCCAGATTGGCACTCCTTTGGCAAGGCCATATGGAATTGCCCCCCTTAACTCAGATATGGGAAGTGCTGCAATCAAAAAAATTTTTAACCATAGCATCATTTTACTCTCTCTCCTATTGGCTCTCCAACAATTTCATAATCATCTATAACAATGTTGCCACGCATCCATACATAGCGAGGATATATTGCATTCATACCCTCATAACAGCTCCATCCACATTTTGATAACGCTTTTATCTTCTTAACATCATTAAAGTCAACAATGATGAAATCAGCATCTCTGCCAACAGCTATACTTCCCTTGTTTATTCTCGTAACTCTTGCTGGACTTTCTGCAACCATTTTCATCAAATTTTTAAGCCTGATTTTTTCGCTTTTAACAAAGTATAGCATTATGGGGAGTAAAGCATCCACGCCTGGCATGCCCGGCTTGGCATTCTCGAAATCCTTCTTTTCTTCAATTGCATGAGGGGCATGGTCGGATTCAAGCAACGGTATTTTTCCCTTCATAACCATTGTGAAAAGCTTTTTTCTTTCTTCTTCGCTCCTTAAAGGAGGATTAACTTTTCCCATTGCTTCTATTTTAAATTTGCTTTTATATGAGAGGAGAATATGATGCAATGTAATGCCAAAGCTTATGCCATTTTTCAGCAAAATTTCAGCAATGCTGGAAGAGGTAACATGACATATATGCATCATGGCTCCTATTTCTTCATTTATTTCCATTATCTTTTTTACTGCCTTCATCTCGCATTCTATTGGATTATTCTTTTCATATTCCTCCAAATTTTTTCCTTGCCTCCTTATGCAATTTTTATCTTCTGCATGAACTGCAAGCAAGGCGTTCTTTTCCTTTATTTTTTTCAAAATTTCTGGCAATCTTTCATAATCAACAAAAATTTCATTATCACGCGAGAGATATATCTTATACAAATTTGCATCTTTAACCAAATTTTCACTGATTCCAGCATATAGAGCATAATCAACCCACGCTTTTCCTTTTATTCCCCTCAATTTCTCTTTAAATGCCTCATCGCTTATAATCAATGGCTTATTATTTGGCATATCCGCAACGCATGTCACGCCAGCAAGCATGGCGGCTCTGCTTCCTGTAAAAAAATCCTCTTTATATTCATAGCCTGGCTGGCGAAAATGAACATGTATATCGATGGCAGATGGCAGAATTAGCATTCCATTGTAGTTTCGAGTTTTTCCATACAAAACTTTTTTGATTGCAACTATTTTTCCATCTTTAATTCCAATACTTGCATTCCTTATTTTTCCATTTATAAATGCCTTTCCCTCAATTACTTCCACAGGGTTAAACCACGAGAGCTATAATAAAATTATGAAAATTTTGGGTTTGTCGAAAAATTTCGTGAAATTTATATTCCCATCCCCGTAGGGGAATTGGGGGATGGGAATGAAATACTGGAAAAGATATGATGCAAGATATAAATTATGCAACGTAAAAAATCTTTACTATTTTATTCAATCAAAAGCCAGAAAGTTGGGCAAACCTTTTGGAAAGAAAGGCAAGAAGGGTAG
>JAGGYX010000025.1 GCA_021162305.1 Thermoplasmata archaeon
AATAAAGTCTTTGCCACCTGAGATTAAAAAAGAATTATTAGAATATATAGAGAGGAGGTTAAGGTATTACAAAAGAAAAGGAAAATTCAATTTCAGTTGGGAAGGTGGGCTAAAAGAATTCAAAAATGAATTTACATCTGTTGAATTACAGCACAAAGCAATGGAGTGGAGATAGTGTATTTATTAGATGCCAACATCTTCTTAGAGATACTTCTTCAACAGGAGAAAAAAGAAAAGTGCAAAAAATTTCTTACTGATCATATCGGAGAACTACATATCACAGATTTCTCTTTACATTCCTTAGGCGTAATACTGTTTAGGCTCCATAAATCAGGGACTTTTGAGGAATTTATTAAAGATGTATTGCCAAATATAAAATTATTAACACTCTACACAGATCTATATGAAGAATTATCAGCCGTCCACCAAAAGATTGGTCTAGACTTTGATGACACCTATCAATATTTAGTTGCTAAATCTAACAAGCTAAAAATTGTAACTATGGACAAAGACTTTGAAAAGGTAAAGGATGTGGAAATTGTATTTTTATGATAAACCATATAAAATCAATCAACCAAATCAATACAAAAACAAAAGAAAAGAAGGAAAGGGGGCGAGGCGAACCCCCTTGAACCTGATTTTGTAAAAATATAATAAAGGGAAGAGAAGGCGGGCTTAATAATGAATTTCTGCTGACCAGATTACTGACCCACTATCTGCATCAATTATAGATACGGTGTCGCCTACATCTATCTCGCTTTCGTCAGCGTTCTCTATTTTCAATTTATCTCCAGCTGATATTGCTCCAGCATCTATAGATCCCCCATTTACCTCTACAGTCCATCCAGTTTCAGTTTTGTTTGCAGTACCATCCCATACTGTTGTACCACCTACCTTTATCTTCACATCCTCCCAGCCAGGTCCTCCATTAACCGACATCACTTCATACTGGACATAATCACTGGTATTAGCATTGCCATCGTCTGTTGAACTGGTATCATCAACTGCATCCTGTTGCAAACTCAATGCTATCTTTGTTCCGCCGCCGCCACCCATGCCGCTTACCCAGACATAGATGGTTGCTGCCAGCACTACGGTTATCGCCACCATCAGTATGATGGCGATTATTGGGCTCACGCCCGCCTTATTTTTTACCCACTTTCTTATATTTTCTATTTTTGTCATGGTTTTCACCAATTTGTATATTGCAACATAGTATATAAATCTTCCGCAAAATGCAAGCAAATTGCTTATTTTTTGTTAGCATTATAAAAATAATCTCCTATGAGCTATTTTAATCTATGCCTGCCTATAAAAATGTGTCGAAATTTTATGAAAGAAGCCATTTCCATAAAGGTACAAATTTAATTTTTCTTTTCTTTACTATTTCTTCCCCTCCATAATCTTTTGTTATCACCTCCAGCTTTTTACACTTTAGTTTATAGGAAACATTTACTAATGAATTAACTTCCCTTTCTTTAGTTGAGAAATCAGTTATATCATAACAAACTTGTATTAATTTATCTATTTCAATTCCTCTTTTTATTACAAAATCCACTTCATTTTTTGTATCGATATAATAAAACAATTCAGCATTATCATTTTTTCGTAGCAATTCTTCAAAAACAACATTTTCCATTAGTCTGCCCATGGGCATTTCTCTTTGAATTATTGAGGATATCCCAGTATCAACTGAATAAACTTTTCTGGGCAACATCATTTCTTTCCTTTTTGAAAGAGCAAACGGTCTAAGAAGGAAAAGAGTAAGGGTTTCTTCTAATTTATTTGTATATTTCCACAATGTTCTTTTTGAAACATTTATTCCTAAGGAACGAAATGTATTATGAATCTTTGTAATAGAAAATCTATTGCCAACATTAGAAAATAAAAATTCCATCAAATTTCTTGCCACAACTTCTTCTCTTATTCTATGCCTCCCTACAAAATCGCGATAAAAAATTGTCTCAAATAATTCAATTAATTTTTGTTTTTTCTCCACCTTATTATCCAATTTTATTACTTCTGGAAATCCTCCAAATTTAATATATTCTTCCACCATATCCTCATAATTTTGCTGTTTTTTGAGCTTAACATATTCTCTAAATGAAAATGGCAACAATAATATGGAATGGTATCTTCCTCTCAATTCAGTTGAAATTTCTTTTAATAAAAGCGAGGATGATGATCCCGAAACAACTATTTTATATTTTCTACTATCATGCAAGCTCCTCAACCATCTCCCCCATTCATTTAATTCTTGAATTTCATCAAAAAATATGTAGATAGGATATTTTTTATTTGGTGAAAAAATGCTTTCAAATTCCTTTAATATTTCCTTAGGATTATATTTTCTATAAAAAATATCATCAAATGATACATATAGAATATTTTCTCTGGGAACTTTTTTAAGGAGTTTTTTTATTGTAATATACATGAGATAAGTTTTTCCAACTCTTCTTGGTCCAACTATTGCAACAATATCTTCTTTTGGGATGACTTTAATTTCCCGCTCTATCATTTCAGGAAATTCAAATTCTTCCCATTCCTTCAATCTTTCTCTAAGTTCGTTTACCATGAGAATATAGAGTAAACAACTATATATAAATGCTTGTTTACTTTAGATGCAAAAAGTAAACGATTATGGCAATCTCGCTATCCTCTCAACATTATCAAAATCTTTATCGAAAGAGTATATTTCCTCTATTCCCCTTTTATTCATTATATAAATGGCAAGGCAATCATTTGGATCCATTTTATATTCATTCATTAGCTCAACTGCCATCATATAATCTTCTTTTGTTATACTCACAATCTCTAAATTTTCTAGAGCATGAAGAGTTAAAAGTATTGAATGCAAATCTTTTAATGACAATGCTTTCTTCAAAATATTTGTCATTTCAGAAATATGCACGATGGTCGTCAAAAATTGCTCATTTCCATTTACCAATTTCGTTATAATTTCTTTTGCTTTTTCTTTCATCCAAGCCTGTTTTTCTGTAAGTTTTCCCTTTGGCTTATAAAATGCATATATGAAAACATTTGCATCTAAAAACTTCATTTTATCCTATAAATTTTCTTTTCAAATTCTTTCCATTCTCCTATATTCATGCCGAAATCAACCTTATCAAAAAATTTTGTTAAATTAATTTTCTTCATGGGAATTATTTTAAGATATCCTTTTTCTTTAATGATATAAACTTTGTTCTCCTTTCCCATTTCCCTTTTTCTCCAATCAAATGGTATAATTATTCTTCCCTGGCTATCAACCTTTTTTATCTCCACTTCCATATTTTTCACCATTTTAAAAAATTTCACCATTATTTATTATTTTTGGTGCTTTCGTTTTACAGCTTCAATATAATATTTTCTATCTAAATATTCTGACAATATTTTTGCTTCTATTTTAGCCCTTTCTTCATCATCTTTCAGAATTATTCCATCATTTATTATATTTCATAAGAATCAACAATTCATTCATAACAACATCACTCAACCTTCCTGCTTTACCTTTTGCCATTGAATCAGATGAGTTTTTCTATCATTTCGTTACCCAACATGCTACAAACAATAGCAAAATCTTTTAATAAAACTTTTTGTTTTACTTTTTAAAGGTGATTATATGAGGAAGATAGTCGAAGAAGCATTTGCCAGAGGAGAGAATAATGAAATTGAACTTTCAGAAGAAGAGAAGAGGTTACTTGAAGAAAAAAATAGAGAGCTCGAAGAAGTTTTGAGTAGCTTAAAACCAAAAATTAAAGTCATAGGAACTGGAGGAGCTGGAACAAACACAATAGAGAGATGTTTTGAGGCAAAAATTTATGGAGCAGAACTTATCGCAATCAATACCGATGCTCAGCATTTGCTCCATGCAAAAGTTCCACATAAAGTCCTCATAGGAAAGCATGTTACCAAAGGGCTGGGAGCAGGCTCATTGCCTGAAAAAGGAAGAGAAGCTGCCTTGGAAAGCGAGGGAGAAATCAAAAAATTGGTGGAAGGTGCAGATATTGTTTTCATAACATGCGGCTTGGGCGGCGGCACAGGCACAGGCAGCGCGCCTGTGGTGGCAAAGCTATCCAGGGAGGCTGGCTCGCTAACGCTTGCTGTGGTAACGATGCCATTCAGCGTTGAGGGAAGGGTAAGAAAAGAAAATGCCGAGATGGGACTGGCTCGCTTGAAAGAGGTTACAGATACGGTCATAGTAATTCCAAATGATAAGTTGCTTGAGCTCGTTCCCAGGATGCCCATAAATAAGGCTTTTAAGGTTGCCGACGAAATATTAATGCGTAGTATAAAGGGCATAACAGAGATGATTACAAAGCCTGGTTTAATAAATCTTGATTTTGCCGACCTAAAAACAATAATGAGACAGGGAGGCGTCGCAATGATTGGATTAGGTGAATCTGACGGAGACAACAGAGCGGTAGAAGCAGTTAATGAAGCATTGTCATCGCCATTGCTTGACGTTGACGTAAGCGAAGCATCTGGAGCCTTGGTAAATGTTATAGGCGGTGAGGACATGACAATTAAGGAAGCAGAAGGAGTTGTTGAAGAAGTATACTCGCGCATAAATCCTGATGCAACAATAATATGGGGCGCAGGCGTCGATGCCTCGCTAAAGGGAACAATAAAAGTGATGGTTGTGCTTACTGGTGTGAAATCAAAGCAGATTTTGGGACCATCTACAGAAATAGAAGGAGAAAGACCATATGGAATCGATTTAATAAGATAAAAATGATGGAAGATTTAATTAAAAAAGCATGGGAAGTTCAGACAAACATTGAGAAAAAGTTTAAAAGGATTGGCAAGGGAAAATATGGAAGAGTATTTAAGATGGCAAGGAATCCAGAGCCAGATGAATATGTCAGGACAGCTGAAATATCTGCCATTGGAATATTCATCATTGGCTTCATTGGATTTGTCATCATGCTCCTCGCCACGCATTTTGCCCCATGGCTTGCAAAAATGTTAGGGATATAAATGGAAACAAAAATATTTATTGTCAAAACACAGGTGGGGCAGGAGGAAAATGTTGCAAATATGTTTGAAAAAGCTGCTAAAAGAAGCGGAAAGATAGCAGCAATACTTGCCCCAAAAGAACTCCGTGGCTACATTTTTGTTGAAAGCGAGGATATAAACTTGATTAAAACATTGATAAGGCACATGAAATATGCAAGAGATGTTCTCGAAAAGGATATTAAAATAGAAGAAATAGAGCATTTTCTATTCCCACCATCAAGCGTCGCCAATATCGAGGAAGGAATGATTGTAGAGCTTGTTAGCGGACCATTTAAGGGAGAAAAGGCAAAGGTTACAAGAATTGATGACACAAAAGAAGAAATAACTGTCGAGTTATTAGATGCAATGGTTCCCATCCCCATAACTGTTAGAGGTGAACAGGTAAGAATATTAAAGAAAAAAGAGGAGGGATAAAATGGAAGAAATAGAGGTATTGGTTGAAGGAGGCAAAGCTTCTGCTGGTCCACCTCTTGGTCCAGCTCTTGGTCCTTTGGGCTTAAATGTGATGGAAGTTGTTAAAAAAATAAATGAAGTAACAAAAGATTTTCAGGGAATGAAAGTGCCAGTAAAAATAATGGTTGACTCAGCTACAAAAAATTTTGAATTAAAAGTGGGGACTCCGCCTGCGTCTGCTCTTATAATGAAGAGGGCAGGTATTGAAAAAGGGACTGGAGATGAAAATCCAGTTGGCAATATAACCATGAAAGATGTCATAGAGATTGCAAAAATGAAGAAGAACGATCTCCTTGGAAAAGATTTGAAAGCAAAGGCAAAGGAGATTATTGGAACATGTGTTTCAATGGGCATTACAATAGATGGAATGAAAGGAAAAGAAGCAATCAAAAAAATAGAAGAAGGAACTTATGAAGAATTCTTTAAAGAATAAGGACTAAAGCATTTACGCTTTTCGTAGCCACATTTCCTGCTTTATCATATGCTTTTATTTTAATTTCATGTCTTCCTATTGCCATTTCCCGCCAGAGCCATTCATATGGGCTGCTTTTATCAACGCTTTTTAGCTCATTACCAATATAGAACTCAACTTTCTGCATGCCGGATGTGCTATCATTTGCATCTACCTGTATCGTTATTTTACCAATTATGAGGGCATTGCCCCCAATTACAGGTATAATGGGGCGGTCAAAAATGTATAGATAATTTTCTATTGGTTTTTTGATTTCCAGCGATGGCAATGTATTGTCAATTGTAAATCTGCTGGTCACATCCCTTCCCTCATTACCTGTTGTATCTCTGGCAATCATCTGCAATCTATATTCCTTCCCATCTTTCAAACCGGTTGTATTCCATGTATAGTTTCCATCATTGGCTAAATCTTCTGCAATTTTTTGCCAAGTGGCGCCGTCGTCGCTGCTATATTTTATGGTTATTTTGATTTTGTTTCTGGCATCGTGATTGTCGGTAGCATTCCATCTTATCTCAACCTTTCCCCTCAAAATTTCTCCTGCTTTTGGATATGATATTTTAACATTTGGAGGAGTTTTATCCTTTATTCTAAACGTTCCGTTTGCTTTGCCAATGTTTCCAGCAGAATCTATGGCGGAAATGGAAAAATTGTAGTTTCCAACTATGGAATAGGATTGATTGTAATAGTATCCGTTATCATATTCTAGCATGGTGAAATCATGAATGCTTTCATCTGGATATTTAATGCTCAAAGAAACATTCTGCACGTTCGCTCCATAAACCAAGCACGATATATTAACAAAGCCTCCAATTTTTTGTAATGGCGGCGTAGCTGTAATGTTTTTTATGGCAGGAGGAGCTGTGCTTATTGAAAAGTTTTTGCTTGCAATGCTTCCAATATTGCCTGCCTCATCTTTTGCTCTCAGCATAAATGTATAATTTCCTTCTGAAAGATT
>JAGGYX010000181.1 GCA_021162305.1 Thermoplasmata archaeon
ATATCATTCAAGCTTCATACCAGTAAACAATTACTAATTTTTTCAAATTTTTATCTCCGCCATTTCACTCCCTATATTTCATCAATAAAACAATTTTGTTGTGAGAAAGCAATATAAAATGGTCTCAATCACCAATTTATAATATGCCAAATTTTATAAATGGAAAAATCTTATTAGATTTGGTGTTTCAATGGACAGAAATGACAGAATTGTTATAATGGCTGGAATAATAATTTTGATAATAGCGTTGATTGGCATACTGTATCATGAAAAAACATATGAAAGCATTACCCCAGCAGAAGAAAAAAACAGCTACAGGATAGAATGGACAGAGTATAGCGATGAAATCGTTTCTTCAGGATATGTTGGAAGAGATGGATGGAATGGTAACTATACTATCGATGAGGGCAAAAATGCCGTCATTTCCAATGTTGAATTCAAACTTGAATGGAGTGATAACTTGAATTTCCACGGTTTTATACTTCCTTGGAATTGGAGTGATAAAATAGAGATGTCGGTTTCAATACCAGAATTTTCATTTTCAGATACAAAATCAGGATACGAAGGAATTACAATAGAAGGTAAGGGGTATACGCCAAGTGCAAAGATGGTAAAAGCAAAAAATGAAGCTCAAGCATTGGAAATGCTGGATGTTAAAAGTGGAGCAATAAATTGCAAAGTTAGTCTATCCATTATGCCAAAACCAAGAATATTTGATAAGGGAAATGACTTCACATTGCACATAATATATCACTATTACGAGCCAGAGATAAAGAAAGTCAGTTGATTCATGATGTCTGTGCTTCCATTTTTATTCTTTTCCCGCATGCTGGAAAAACCATAGCAAATGATATGGAAAAGGAGAGCATCGAGAAAAAATGAAAAGAAATGTGATTATTCCAATCATATTTTTCCTTATCATACTAACAAATTTCGCAGCTTCTGTTTCACATGAAGAAGGCAAGAAAATATGCCTTATATTTTTTTATAACCCGGAATGCCATGAATGCATGGAAATGAAGGATAAAATTGATGAACTAAAATCAAAATATCCATTAAACGTAGAGGAATATAATGTTCTAACCAAAAAAGGTCTTGATTTACTTTTCAAATATTACAATGCTTTTCATGTCTCAAAAAATGATAGAGGCTCTTTTGCAATATTTATAGGAAATAAATATTATTACAAGACTTCGCAATTTGATGAGTTAGAGGAGGAAATTAAAAAACATTTAGATACTGGCTTGAGCTGTCCCGAGCCTTCCTCGGAAGGAAATGCTGAAAAAATCGTGGAAGGATTTACAGTATTAACTGTTATGGCAGGGGGGCTGGCAGATGGAATAAATCCCTGCGCCTTCGCCACCCTGATATTTTTTATTGCCTATCTGGAAAGGATTAAGCAGGGGAAAAAGACATTGCTTTCAATAGGAATATCTTTTTCGATGGCTGTTTTTCTTGGTTATCTTATGATTGGGCTCGGGATACTCGAATTTTACTATAAAATTGAGGAAGTAGGAATCATATCGAAGTATGTATATCTTTTTGCAGGCATATTTGCACTCACTTTTGCCATTTTTAATATCTGGGATTATTTCAAGATAGAGAAAAAGAAGAAACCGATTCTTCAGCTTCCATTATTTCTGAAAAAACGAAGAGGAAGGATTATAAAAATTCTGACACAAAAGGAGGGGATTGTTATATTGGCTGCAATGGCTTTTATTGTGGGGCTTGCAATATCGCTGCTGGAATTTGTTTGCACGGACAAATATTGATTCCCATAATGGCTGTTATAAAAAGTGCATCTCCTTTAAAAACAACAGCATTCATCTATCTGCTCATATACAGTGTCATGTTTATTGTTCCCCTGCTTATCATTCTATTTTTCTATTACATAGGATATAGTTCCAAAGCATTGGGAGAATTTCAAAAAAGGAGGCATGGTTTCGTGAAAATTTTTACGGCTTTGATACTTTTACTTATTGGTGGATACATGCTTTACACCGCCTTATAATTGTTTTTATATCTTGAAGCGAAGTAAAGCAGCTATGCCGCCAAGGGAGGCAAGTTTCTCTCCTCCTTCATGCAGTTCGCTGACAATGATAACGCTTGCTTTTATTTCCTCTGCTTTTTTTATTAATTCCTCTTCTTCTCTAACCATGCTGTTGAGAATAACAAGCTTTTCAACTGCTCCCATTTCTATTGCTTTTCTGACTTCTTCTTTTCCATAAGCAACATATCCATTTTTTGCTATTTCCTCCAGTATTTTTTCCACGATTCTCATTTCCTTTGCAACTTTATTTTTCTCGTCAATTTTTTCTATTATCCCTCTTTTTATCGCTTCTTTTATTCCAACCATTCCCGCATGGGCTGTCGGCTCGATTATATAATTTTTCAATTTTCCTTTGGCATATTGCACGAAATTATCCTTTTCAAAACCAGGTCCTATTATAACAAGTGGCAAATCTATTGCAAGTATTTTTGAAAGAACTTCTCCATAATTTTTTTCTTCTTTCTCTTCATACATTTTCCCTTTTCTATTCAGCTTTATATTCGCAATTTCTTCTATTCCATATTCATGAATTATTGCGATGGTAGCTGATTCATCATCTATTGCAACAACACACAACTTTGGGTGTTTTTTCTGAGCTTCTCTGAGTCTTTTCAGATGCACATCTTTCCATTCTTTCTCAATCTTTATTTCCATCTCTGGCTCTATATTAAATGTGTGATATGCTTTTTCCTCACTTCCTTCGACAATCATGCCCCTTATTCTAAGTCTGTTTGTGAATTCATGAAATTCTTTATCTGTCACTTTTATTTTTAGATAAACTCTCTCTTTCTCTCCTTTCTTTTTCCTTATTTTATCTCCAGCCTGTTGCACACTCCTGTATGTATAGCCAGAAATGAAGTCACCCGCCTCTATAATATTATACAGATGCCAGCAATCATCATAACTCTGCACTTTAACAACGATGGCTCCTTTTTTCAAATCCTCCTCAATTATTTTCATAGTTTCTCCTCCTTCTTTGAAAACCCGCCTGACGGAAGAGCTTTTAAAACGGCCTCTGTGCTGCAATTAAAAATTTTTGCAACCTCCTTCGCAACCTTATTTTTATCCTCTTCGCCAGGCTCAAAAATTATCCATTTTTTGCAATGCTTTTTGATGGCAGATGGCGGCGCCCCCATTATTTTCCTCGTTCCTTTTATTTCAATCTCGCCTATGCCAATTTCCATGGAACATCGCATATAATTACGCTTTCCTCTTATAATGAACGCCCCCCTCGGCAGGAACTCGCCAGGTCTCGTTGTTCTCGAAACCTGCTGCGGGTAAACCCAGTATGCAGTTGCCATGCCAAATTGTTTCCATGCCTTTGAATATGCAACGGCAAACTGACAGGCTTCTTTCAGCGTTTGTTCATCAATTTCAATTTTTTTCCCATCTATATCTGTTGCCTTAACGATGCAGGAAGGCGCTCCATGCACGTCAGCATGAACATAGATGTCACCCTCTCCCATATATTTTTTAACCACTTTCTCGTTACTTTTTGCATCTTTTCCAGCTATGACCATGTTTCCATGCGAGGAGATAAACCATCTGTAATTTTCGAACCAGAATTTTTTTTCCTTCTTTTCCCCTTCTTTCTTTTTTTCTTCCTTACTTGCTTCTTTAATTTTTTTCCTCACTTCTTCCATTGCCATCAAAGCTTTTTTTGCTTTTTCTTTAAATTTTTTACTTGCTTCATATTTTTCCTGAGCATTTTCAATTGCATTTTTTCTTAAATCAATTTCAATGGACATTTCTTTTCCCTCATGGACAATATTTATTATTGCCTTTGGATAATCTTTTTTAATGTATTTCTCTTCCTTGATAGCCTGATTTATTTCATCCAGATGCATGAAGATGGCATCTGCTTCCTCTTTCATCTTTCTTGCTTTTTCTTCAAAAGCTTTTATTGCTTCTTCCTGCATTTTTAACTGGCGTTCAAGCCTTTCTTTTTCATCGCTTTTTTTCTCTGCCTCTTTCAAAAATCGCTGATAGAATTCATCAAATGCTTCATTCACTGAATGGAATTTTTCTGCATTTTTTCCATCATATCTTGAAATTAAAAATGGAAGAACATCATCGCCAACAATAACTGGTTGAAACCCGCCTTCTTCAAATTTTGAAAATAAATTTTTCAATGCATTGTATAGTTTTGCCATTTGCTCCTCATCCAGTTTATTGCATGGAGTTTTTTTGTCTACGCCAGCCATGCTGCAAATTTCTTCTGCCCATTTCCCGGGTATACCCATCTTTACAATACTTCTTACAACATCTTTCTCTTTCAACGCTTCTTTAAATTCTTCAAAATCCAACTCAAACGGATTTTTTCGTGAGGGTGGAAAAACATATTGGACGCCAGCTTTTATTGTTCTATGCCTCCATTTCTGCATGAAGAGAGAATGCATTATAATCCAGTTTTCATCTACAAGAATGACATTCCCTTTAGGAATAAGTTCAATGATTAGCCTGTATAATTTTTCTTTTTGTATCTCAATTATGATTATTCTATCAAAGTCATATTGCTCTACTTTGGCTATCTTTCCTCTTCCAATATGCTTTCTTAAAGCCATTGCAAAATCTGGCGGGTGTTCTACTTCTTCTCTATATTTTGTTATGCATATCCATTTTCCATTTTTTATGAAAATATCATGTTTTCCTTCCTTTCTAACTTTAATGA
>JAGGYX010000046.1 GCA_021162305.1 Thermoplasmata archaeon
AGTTCTTCAAGCCTTTCAATAAAATCGGAGATGCCTTCTTCGTGCCTATATACCCGATTATACCACACATCCTACTCACCTTTTAGCATTGCATAAAATATACCTAACGCTCTCGCTCTTATCTCCACCCAGCATATAAATGTTTTTTTGGCACTAAAGTTTTTGTCATTTATAGCCGCAAATACTCAGATTATTTCATTGGAAGAAAGAACTATATCAACTTCTTTATCATTAAAACACTTCAGAACAGAAAGCAACCATTTCCTTTGTTTCTTGATGAAATCTTCTTTAATGATCTCTGGATTTCTGTCTGCATCTGACCATACTATTTCTCCTCTTGAGCGCTTAAATCCTAAATTTTTGCCGCTTAAACACCAAACACCTCTCTTTCTCCATTTTTCTTTCTAACTTTCTAATGTGTATGCAATCCTCTTCGCTTCATTCTTTGATGGTATTTATTATTGAAAGCTTCATGGCTTGTCTCCAATATTCTTTTTTGTATATATCCAGTAACGCCCGTGTCGTTCCACCAATTCAAAATTATCTTCAATGCACCTCTGTAAAATTGGACATGTGTTTAAAAACTGACGTTCTTCTTTGTTGTCAAATCCCCAGTCAGTAAAGTGAATAATTAGTTTAGTATCCTTTTTGAGAAGATCATTACAGACCCTTATCTGCTTTTCATCTGAAGGTCTGGCAACAAGATCTATCAGAGAATCATAATATGTAGGGTTCCTTCTATTAGTTAGAGCATAAAATGGAGGAGCAAACCAGGGCGTTACAAAGATATAATCTCCTTCATCTGTATTTTTATTTATAAAGCTGATGACATTATTTACATCAATAGCTTCTGATTCATTCTGAAAAAGAAGTGTCCCATATTTTGTGCTAACTTCATAATGAGGTCTCACTAATGCAAATCCAGTTTGGACAAGAAATAGCGGGACTGACACTAATAATAAAAAGGTGATAACTACAAATCCATACGTGATAAATTTTCCAAGGGAGGTTTTGTTTTCTTCGATCTTCTCAATACTTTTCCGTAAAAGAAAAATCAGTAGGAAAAACAATGGTGTAATAGAATGAGCTAAATGGGACATATCAGATCTTCCTAACGCTTTTGGAAATGTAAACATCCCCCAGAGTAAAAAGAATAAAAGAACAACTTTATCACTCTTCTCCAATTTCTTACCAACTAAATACCAGATTGATATACCTACAAGAAGGAATGGTAAGAGATGTGAGAGTGTAACGGTGATAAAGTTAGCTATATGATAAAAAATCTTCACCACATAAAAATACTCACCAGTTTCCCATGCCACTTTTAAATCTGTAAGAATTAGTCCTAAATATGAAATCGAATTAGTGAAGTAGGGTCTATTCATTGAAGTTCCATGTGACAGGCTTTCTATCGCAATTTCTTTTACCATAGGTTGCCAGATATCTATTAGAGCAAGAGAGGCAATACCTACTACAAGGAGAACTCCACTGCAAAAAACTGCAACCAGTTTAATGCTATGGGTAAATGGTTTCGCATCAAATTGAGTGAATGAAGATCGTTAAAAAGAGGGCTAAAAATGCTGCACCAACTACGTAAAGCTTAAATAAAAATGCCAATCCAATAAAAATACCAGCTAAGAAGAGTTCTATAGCACCATTATTTCTTAAATATTTTATGAACAGCAAGGTCGAAATGAGTAGAAGCAGGAAATACATGTGAATGTAAGTATAACCTAGATACCACCGGGTGATGCCATTGAAGAACACTAACATCGCCGCTATGCTCGCAAAAAAATTATCCCTGAAAATTGATCTCCCCAAAAGAAATGAAAAAAGACCGACAAAAGCAGAAATAACAACAGAAAAAATGAGCAGAATATTAATGTTTAATCCAAATACTCTGTATATTAAAGCGGGAAGAAATACCTCACCGGGAGGGAATAAGAGCCAAAAATCTCGGTATGGTAATTCGCCATTTATAACCCTGAGTGGATTATTAATGTATTCTGCCATATCTTCTCCTGCGGATGTGCGGTTATAAGTAGCGAGAGGAAGGAGTAAAAAAATCATAAAAAGTGTCATCACTAAAAGAATCGGATTAATTTTGTCAACCTTTTCCTTTACAGCCATGAAAATGTCTGATACAATCTTGATCATCTGAACACCCCAAATGTTAATTTTTTATGCCCATAAAAGCTCCAGAACATCACAATAAATATAGCGATAAACTTCGCAAACATATACCATAATTCGGCAAATTCCACCAAAAAATATATAATCAACTGGTTAAGTCCTAAACCAATTAACGCAACTGTAGCAAATAACCCAAACTGCGGGATTATCTGCCTACTTCTATTTCTAAAGTTTAGGTATTTGTTCAATGAATAATTAGTTATCATTCCAATAAAGTAGGCAAAGGCTGCGGAATAGAAATACCAAATATGAAGAAATTCGGTCAGTGCGTATAACAAACCAAGGTCAACCAAAGTGGCAAAACCTGCAAAAACCACATAGCCTATGAACAATTTCACATCCTGCTTTTGAAGAAGTTTGTATATGTAGTTCATATTCTCACATCACATAGCCTCTTTCAAAATACTCCTCTTCCGCTCCAACTTCTTCAATATTATATTGTTTCCCTTCTATTATACTCCTCGCAGCCAATATTCCCATTTCTAAGGCATGGTCTTGGTTATTGTATCTAAAACAGCCTGCCCTGCCAATCAGTTGTAGATTTCTGAATTGTCTCAAATAGCTCTTAACTTTTCCAGAATTCTCCTTATAGTTTAAATCATAAACAGGATAAGCATACTTCTCCTTATGGACAAAATAATCAATGACTTCCTCCCTCCTAATGAAACCAAGCTTTTCTAACCATTTTATACTTAACTCAAACAGTTCCTCTTTGCTCGCATTCCAAATTTTATCATTTTCCCAACAAAAGAATTCGACAAGCAAAGAAGTTTTATCCGCTGGAGACATTTTCTTGCTGAAATTTTTCGGCTCCATTATCCTCCCAAAAGGGATTTCCTTATCTGGGAAATAAATCCATTGGTCTGGAAATACAGAAGGTTTATTAACTGTTATAAAAAGAGAAACATGAGACCTAAATTTTAGATTTTTAGCAGCTTCTAAGACCTCATTTGGTGCTTTCGGCTCCAATAGATTAACAAATTCTGTAATAGGGATGGAAGAGATAACATGCTCTGGTTTTATAACTTGATTATTACCCTCAATGTTAACAACCACTTCCGTTATTTTGGTATCGCCATGGATTATCTTAACTGGATAGCTATTTAATCTTAGAACCCCCCCTCCCAACTCGCTTAAAATTCTTTCTTTAATTTTTTCGTAGATTAAACCAGTGCCTAAATCCGGATAATAAAATTGGTCAACTAAGGTTTTTGGGCCCTTTTTTGACTTTATAAGTGCTTTTTTAATCACTTCCTTTAAAGAAAGCCCTTTTATTCTCTGTTTTGACCAATCTGGAGAAATCTCAGAACAAGGTAATCCCCAAATTTTCTCTGTGTAATTGAGCATGTTAAGTTCAGCCAACGCTCTACCAAAATCTGAAACAATTTGTTCTTCAAATGAAACAGGACTTCGGTTCACAAAAATTTTCTTGACTCTTTCAGATAAGTAATCAAAAAGGATTCTAAATGCTTTGTAGGGACCAACATTTAGCAAGGCATTCTTCAGTTCAACTGGGTAAAAGAAGAACTTACCATTAATATAAAATCTTGTTAATCTATCAACTTTTATCCAATGTTCACCGAGCAAATCTTCTATAAAATCATACAAGTATTGATTTTGACTAAAAAATCTGTGAGGACCTATATCTGTTCTGAACCCCCCATATTGAAGTGTTCTTGCCAATCCTCCAACTTGAGCATTCTTTTCGATGACTATAAAAGATTTGCCTGCTCTATACAGCTCAAATGCTGCTGCCATTCCCGCAGGGCCTGCGCCGAGGATCAAGATTTTCTGCATCATCTCTTCATCATCTCCTCCCTACCGCCCATATTAGTATCACATTTATTTCTATTCGCTTAACCAAATTTAAATATATTGCTTTTCCAGTTAATACATTCCTCTCTCAAATATCACAACTACTTCGTGCTTGATCCGTCGACGCATTCAAATATTATTTATTACATTGCACCCACCTCCGAGTAATATATCTAATTCCTTGAATAAATGATGGTATAAACACTAAGAGCAAAGGTATCGAAAATTTTGGTATTTGTCCTATCCAGCCAGGATGCATGAGCGCAAAGTATATTAAAAATGTACAATATGGGAGTAATAAAGCTTTAGTTTCGCGATTTATGCACTTTTTAAGCCCTATAAGAGAAATCAATAAAACTTCAAAAAACAATATTGTCCTTATCTCAGTTGGTCCTATGCCTCTCATAGCATTCCTTACGAACATTATCATTGAGTCCATTGTAAAAAATGGTTCATAACCTGTTTTCATATATAACGGATCAGAGTAAAATACGTAATTTCTTATCATCCATGGTACAAAACCCAAAAATATGATTGTGGAGTATACGAAACTTCTTTTTGACCTATTCAAAAGCAGCATAGTAGGAACTAATAAGACTCCTAAGTACTTGGTGTAAGAGCAAAGAATGGCACTTAATGTGGCAAAACCATAGCGTTCTTTGAGAAGATAGTAATAACTAATCCAAAACAGAAATACAAATAAAGAATCAACTAAAATTGTGATCGATACCCATATGTGGAGTGTATAAATAGACAGAAAAGCAGTTGAAATTAATGCGAGTTCTTTATTTTTGTATACTTGCAAACAGATCAAGTAAAAAATAGGAAGTGAGAAAATACCAGCTAATTTAGATACCATTTCCGCACCAAAGAATGATGAAAGAAAATAGTAAAGAGGAGGGTTCCAAGAATAGTCATAATTATTCGTAGTCAAACATCCCCAAAAATTTTGTGCGCAAATTAAATGCTTTATACTATCTCCGTCCGTCCCCCAACCACTATAAAAAACTCGCAAGAGTATACCAATAATAATTAAGATATGAAGAAGTACAATTTTACAATCTTTATATGCCAAGCTTTTCCATTTTGCTCTTAGTTTATCGTATTCCATTTTCTCACCTTACATTAAGCATTGCATAAAATATACCTAACGC
>JAGGYX010000116.1 GCA_021162305.1 Thermoplasmata archaeon
ACAGCAAGAGAAAATCTCGAAATACATGGAAGGCTATATCATATGAAAAGAGACGAAAGAAAGAAAAGAATCAAAGAAGTCCTCAAAATGGTTGAACTGGAGGGTAGAGCAAACAGCCTTGTAAAAATATTTTCAGGGGGCATGAGGCGCCGCCTCGAAATAGCCCGCGGACTAATGCACAAGCCACGCATTCTTTTCTTGGATGAGCCAACTCTGGGGCTCGACCCACAAACACGACGCCATATCTGGGATTACATAGAAAAACTCCGCAGGGAAGGCGTTACAGTTCTGCTCACCACCCATTATATGGAAGAAGCAGACCATCTTGCAGATAGAATCGCCATAATAGATAAAGGCAAGGTTGTTGCTCTTGGTTCACCATCAGAGCTTAAAGACTCCATAGGAGGAGATATTATAAAAATTAAATGCAACGATGAAAACAAAATGATTGAATTACTTTCTTCCAATGGATTTGATGCAATGATTGTGGATGAAGAAGTCATAATAAAAGCAAGGAAAGCTGAAAAAGAAATTCCAAAAATATTCATGCTTGCAAAAGAAATTGAAATAAAGAGCATAATGTATAAAGAGCCATCCTTAGAAGATGTTTTTATCCATTATACTGGAAAAGCATATAGAGAAGAGGGCATGGATGAAAAAGAGGCAATAAAAATGAAATTCAGGAGGATGAGAAGATGATTAATGATATATATGCAGTGTATTTGCGAGAGTTAATAAGGCTATGGCGTCAAAAGGTAAGGCTTGTTACAACCATAATGATGCCTCTTTTATGGCTTGGTGTAATTGGAAGTGCATTCAACAAAGCCTTTCAAATGCCTTTTGGTGGTGATTTTTTATCCTTTCTTACACCTGGCATTTTAGTAATGACAATGGTTTTCACTTCAACAGTATCTGGAATAACAACTGTTTTTGACCGTGAGTTTGGCTTTCTTAAAGAAATGTTAGTTGCCCCAATAAAGAGAGAAAGCATATTAATTGGCAAAATGCTTGGAGGCGTAACACAATCTATGCTACAAGGCGTTCTTATAGTTTCTCTTGCAATTTTGATGGGAGTTCAATTTAAAGGAATAGCAGCCATTCCAGGTATGATTTTGACCATGTTACTGGTTTCTATAGCATTTGTTTCATTTGGGCTTGCTCTGGCAAGTAAAATGACAAGCATGGAAGGATTTCAGATGGTAATGAGTTTTTTGATACAGCCCATGATTTTCCTTAGCGGTGCATTCTATCCAACAAAAATGCTTCCAACATGGCTTAAAGTTGGAGTAAGATTAAATCCACTTACATATGGTGTTGATGCCATGCGTTATTTCGCCATCGGCTTTCATGAATTCAATGTTGCCATGGATTTAATCATTTTGACAGCTCTCTCTGTAGTATTGATATTGATAGGCGGTCATCTATTCCGCAAAAGCTAAGGTTTCACTCCAATGGCATAGAATTGAGGAAAAAAATTGAATTGAATGCCTTCCTCCAGTGATTTCAAATGCTTTTCTTCCCAGTCTTTTATTTCTTTCTCACTCAATCCCTCTCTTTTCAAAACCTTCCAGTAAAAATCTTTAGCCCTCAAATACGAAGCTTTATCTTCATCGCAACTCCATATTCTTTTGTTTCCCAATCCAATCTCAGTTTTTAGCCCAGCTCTGACAAAAAGCATTCTTAACTTTCTTCCAATATATGGGTCTCCTCCTCTATCTCTTATCGCTTTTCCTGCAAAAATTTCATCCACTTTTGGATAAGGGGGCCAGTGTATTTTGGCTCCAAAATCAGGCTCTAAGCTTGCGACAACCTTGCCACCATGCCTGACGACACGAGCCATTTCATTAACAACCTTTTGTGGTTCTTTTACCCACATTAAAAAAAGATTGCAGATTGCAATATCAAATGTGTTATCATCAAAAGGCAGCATGTGGGCGTCGCCAAAAACAATCTCGACATTCATACCATGCAATACCTGTTTTGCAATTTCAAGCATATCAGGTGAGTCATCTAAGGCTATGACAAATCCATTTGTGTGCATGGCAACATCTTTTGTTACAACTCCAGAGCCGCAACCAACATCCAGAACGAGATGAGCATCCTTAAGTCCAGCCTTAATATATATTGGATGCCTTTCTTCAGCTGTTTCCAAAGCCTGCTGCTCCAGCTTCCTTATAAAATCGTGAAACTCGTCCTTGCTTCTATTATGAGGCACAAAAAGAAAGCAGGCTATATAAAAAAATTTTTTCCAATAAAGATAATCATCAATATTTCCATCTCCTTCTATGCGTTTGGAATTACTTTTACATTTATTGTTTTATTTTAAAGATTCTATTGTTTTCATACTTCTAGTAGTCGCATAAATTGGTTTTCCAAAGTATTCTGATAAAACTTTCTCCAGTTTTGACCCCACAGTTGCATAATGTATGCCTCTTTTCTTAAAAATTATATTGTCTGTATTGACGATTTTAACAATTTTCAAATTATGATTTTCAATTTTTTTGCATAATTTAAGCATTTGCTCTTGTGTTATCCTCGCATTTTTGTAAATGTTGATTCCTCTTACAAATGCAACCCCTTCTTTCCAATTATTGTTAGATTTATGCTTCATGATTTTCATCAATCTTATTAGTATTAATAATCTTTCTCAAAACAGGGATTCGGGATTTCATATAACGTTTGGCGGGTATGCAAAGTGCAAAGCGTAGCTGAGCATTTGGGCAAGCGATAGCGAACCGCATACGTACATGTTATCTGCTGTGCTGCTCATTTACTCGTCCAGTAAATCAGTAAATTCCTTTATGTTCTCCCATTTTTTAGTACGAGGGTGTTTGTCTTTGAAATATATTTTAGGCTCTGACCATAGAAAACTATACTTTAGATCACCTACCAAGAGTGCAGGACGCATTCCTGTTTTATTATTTTTATAGCGTATGTCTTTATGCCAAACGTTGTTTTCAAGGTGAACATGTTCTGGCTTTTTAATTGGCTCCCGATACTGACTGGGGTCAAAAACATCTGTAAGATTAGAGGTGATAGGTTCATAAACATCTCCAAACTTGTGGAGTGAGGCATTTTTAACATTTCTCACGGCGGGATCTAGCCAGTCCCATAACTCTTTATGAGAAGAAAAAGCCTCTTGCACCCGCATAAGATAAAATAAGTAATTTTTATGGTCATCCATCACATTGATTCCGGTAAAGCCGGCAATCCAAACACCTTTCCAATCCTTTGGTTCTCTCCATGTTCTCATCCAATGCTTACAGGTACATAAAGTAACGAGGTCACCTTGAAAATTAGGGGCGGATCCTGTCTGAACAAAACTTACACCACCATCTCCTTTTACGGTAGTGAGTACATAACCATAAACCAGCCTCTCCTCCTCTGTTAACATTTCTTTAAGGTCATGTAATGTTTTATTCATGTTCTTCCCTAATTTACCCCCTGTAGGCCATTTCTGATAAACTCCCTCGCTGTTACCATCTTCACATTTCCCACTCATATTTCATCCTCCTGCGGCATTGTAGATAACGTATTCGGGCTATACGAAGTTCCGCCTTTGGCGGTATTTGGGCGAACAGAGTGAGCCGTATAGCCCGTGTTATATGACCCGAACGAAGTGAGGGCAAGGAGCGAAGCAACGAAGCGTTCTGCCCCGAAACTTATACTCAATTTTACATTCATATTAATCCCCCCTTTCTCTGAGCACTCTTGCAGGAACCCCCACAACTATTTTGTTTGGAGGTACATCTTTTGTGACAACAGCACCAGCACCGACGATACTATTTTTACCGATCTCAACCCCACCTATTACCATGGCACCCATGCCTACCACAGCACCATTTCTAACTATCGGGGCTTTTTCAATAAGACCTCTTTTACCTTCACGGTATGCATGTAAGAGGAATCCTAAAACAGACGCGTTATCTTCTATAACACTGCGATTAGAAATAAATCCATATACCCGTACGTTATTTCCTATGATGACACTAGAATGTATCTGGGTTCCCGGTAATATATAAACATCATTTCCTATTTTGGTATTCTCTCTAATAAGTACATTATGACCGCAATCTAGATTTTTTCCAATTTTCACATTAGAATATATTACTGTTCCACTTCTTATTATTGATCCTTCTCCAATAATAGCTCCCTTTGAATTTTTATTCCGTAATTGACTTGTTGTAGGGTGGCCTATGATGACGTTATCCCCAATTATACAATTATCCCCAATCACGGAATTTGAGTATATATGGACGTTGTAACCCAATGTAACATTTTCTCCGATCTTTACATCGTGTTCAATATTTTGACTGTAAAAAAAATTACTAATTGATATCAAATCTTCCTGTATTCTTTTTCTTAGTAGTCCCGATATATCAGTGAATTCTTTTTTAGTTGGTTGATATAATTTCTTATATAACATATCATTTAACCAATGCATGGGGTCAGGGATGTCTCCACATTTTCGAGGCACTATGTGAACATGTAAATGATTTACTCTCTGACCAGCGCAATTTCCATTATTAAGGATTATATTAGTACCATCATAATTGAACTCTCTTACTAATATTGAGTGGATAATACTTGATAACCTAAAAATAAAATAGGTTTCTTCCGGAAGTAATTCAGAAAAATCCATAACATGTCTAATTGGTGCAACTAGTGATTGCCCCGGGTGTAAGGCATCCTTAGCTAGAAATGCTCGAACAATATTATTTTCATAGAGAATTCTATATCTATCTTTAAATTCACAAAATGGACATTTACTCACCATGAAGCACCTCCTCCGCCGATCGTTCCCAATAATGTAAAAATGTTCTATGGATTGGAGTATATAATCCTGTTTCTCCATGTGTTACCACAAATACTGGAGCGTGCTTCGCTCTATGCCCATGAGGGTAATATGTTATATATCCTATTTTGTTGTCTATAAATATGGTTCGCCAAATGGGTAGAAAATCATATTTTCTTATTTCAATTCTATTAGTTTTTGTTTCTTTTTTTATTCTATTCAGTCTACGAATACTTCCATTTATATCGTGTTTCCATGCCTCCGGATCATCTCCTTCATCTTGTGCTTTGATCTCAAGATATTTAGATGATGGTTCCAATACTAAGAATTTGAAACATACGCCTTCTCTAATCTTTTTTTTCATAAGTTCTTCAACTTCTTCTGATTCAAAAAAAGTTCTTGCAGAAATCCCCATAAATTCCACATTAATTTGTGCCCCCTTAATAATCTCGAAAGTAGATGGGGCATCATCAAATCGCTGAAAGACATTAATTATCCCAAGGAGCTTCTCTCTCTTCTTGAAGAAATAATATATAAGAATAGTAAAAAGTATTACAACAGTTATGGAGGATATAAGAATAGAATATATTTTATTTGACGCAGATAACTCTAATATAACATAAATTATACTGCCTATTAAGGCGGTGATAAAGAAAAGTGTAAATTCCTTTAATACTCTTTGAAATATATCATCTCTCATTTTTATCACCTCCAACCGGTCGAATATGTTTAGTGATTTCATCTACCGATTTAACTACTATATCTGGTGTAATACAGATTTTTACATTCTTTTGTGCAGAATAATTTGTTACCCATATGGTGTTGATACCGATTTTCTTAGCACCAGCGATATCTCTTTTTAAATCATCACCTACCATAACAGCATTAGAAGAGTCGTTTACTGATAAATAATTCAGCATTTTCCTAAAAAGCAATGCATTAGGCTTTTCAACATCTAATTCCTCGGATGTTATTAAGGCGTCTATATATTCAAGTATTCCTAATCTATATAACTGCTCTATTTGTTCGACTGTACTACCATCAGTGACAATGCCTATTTTAAACCCTTCATTTTTTAGTGTCTTAAATAATTTTATTAATCTATTGCTTTTTCTAATACTTTTTCTTATAAATCTCCTATATACGCTAAGAAAAGCTCCTACCAAATATAGTGATGGGCTGATGTTTAATCTTTTAGCTGTTTCTATGATTATCCGAGGATCAGAGTATAAATGATTAATTCTTGGACCCTGAATTTCTTTATCCACGATTTCATAAATTGTAATGAATTTTTCTTTTTCTGATATTATATTTTTTGACTCTAAATACTCAGCGGTTTTATATAAGGCTCGTTTCATTCTTGTAGATGTATCTATTAGTGTATCGCCTACATCAAAAAGAATAGCTTCTACCTTTAACATTTTAGTTTTATCATTCATTTTCATCACCTCTTTCTATGTTTCGAGGCAGAATGTCATATAACTCAGGATATCCGAAATTTTTATTCGTATAATCTTCATTATTGGGGTTAAGATGAAATCTTTTCATTTTATTCCCATTCAATTATATAATTGTGCATTATCTTAAAAGCATTGTGTCTAAATTTGTTTTCATCTGGCTAATTCATTTGCTGTGATTATCTCGCTATTTTTTCATCATATCCAAATTCTGTTTATGCTCTCAATAAAGATAAAAGAAAGAGAAATCATATATTTATGCACCATATGTTGTCAAGCTCATATGAATTCACATTTCCAGCATTGTCCCATGCAGTGGCTTTCAACCAATGTACTCCAAAGCTTGGGTTCCATATCCATTGATATGGCTCATCAATCGTAATACCCTGCATTTCATCTGTTGAAACAACCACATGCTGTACTCCCGAATATTGGTCAGATACCTCAATTTCCACTGTTATTTTTCCAACAATAATCGCATTATAAACAAGATTCGGCAGCGGAATCGGCGGCAGCATCTCGCGCCCCAGAATATTTACATATAGAAAGCCCTTCAAAGGTTTTGATATGTAAACAGAGGGTGGAGTTCTATCGATTGTGAAGTTGCCTGTTGTAGCAGTTCCAACATTTCCAGCATCATCTATTGCTATTATTTTTATTTTATATTCTCCATCATGCAAGCCAGATGTGGCAAAGGGGTGGCTTCCATCATTTTCAGTGCCATTTACAACATAATCCCATTCTCCATTGAAGTAATAGAATATGTATATGTCGCCATTTAAATCATGGTCAACGATATCATATGCACTCCATGTTATCTCTATTGTTTCATTGCCTCCAAATGTCTCTCCACTTTTTGGAGATGTTATATTAATGCTTGGAGGAGTGTTATCAAGAATAAAATTATTTGATAAAGCAGTTCCAACATTTCCAGCATCATCCTCTGCAACGATTTTTATGATAGCATTTGATGAGTCATTAAAGCCATGCGTATTCCACTCATATGTGCCGCTATTATTCAAATTTGCTGCAACAATTTCCCAATGAGACCCATTGTCATATGAATAATATATGGAGATATTCCCATCCAGACTGGAATCAACTGCATCAGTAGCATTATATTTTATTTTATATATGCTTTTAACATAACTCCCATTTGGTTTCTGAATTGTTATAGAAGGCGATTGTGTGTCAATCTTTAAAGTTATGTTATCCATACCATAATTTCCAGCCTTATCAACAGCTTTAAAATAAATTTTATGGATTCCATCAGGGACAAGAGGATATCCTTCATATGGCTTCCATGTTCCATTATCTATTTTATAGTAAAGGGCATCAAGGAAATCATCGATTGCATTTAGAGATATTTCCACACTTCTGTTATACCATCCATTTTTTCCTGTTGGTGCTGGAGGGAAAATGGTATAGTTGAGCAAGGGCTTTGTTTTATCAATTTTTATTGTAACATTTTTTGGCATTTCATAATTTTGATTGATATCAACACTGTAAAATTCAATGAAGTATATGCCATCCAAAGTGAAATTGATGGCTTGCTGATAAACATTCCAACTCCCATTATTTATGCGATAGAAGGTATGATTTATCTGGCTCTCATCAATTGCATTTAAAATTAAACTAACATTGCCAACATACCATCCATTGCTGCCAGTGCTGCCATCCAAAAGGATTATATTTGGTTGTGTGGATGGAGGATATATATCATATTCATGCATTAAAGGATAGTTATCATAACTTGCATTTATTGTATAGGCAATGTCTCCTATTCCATCTCCGTTTGCATCGCTTCCATTATAATCATACCAGTAATTTCCTTCTTTTAGTCCCTCATCATACCATGTATTATTATCTTTATCAATTGCATTGATTGCATTATCAATAAAATTGTTATGATATATTGTGCAATTATTCCCATTTATTATCATTCCATAACTATTGTTGAACAATCCATTGTTGAAAAAGCTGCAATTACTCCCATTGCATTTTATTGCCAGTGAACAATTTGAAATGAAGTTATGGAATATTGTGCAATCATTCCCATTTATTATCATTCCATTTTGGGATATGAAATTGTTGGAAAGAATGCAATCATTTCCATTTACAATTATTTTGTATGTTGTAATATTATCAATGGAAACATTGCTACAATTTATCTCTATGCTTCTTATAAATGCATTTCCTATTCCTTCAATTTTTATGCTTTTGTTTATGAGAATATCTTCATCATGATACCCTTTCACAAAAATTGTGTCGCCATTGCTTGCGTTGTCTATTGCCTGCTGCACACTCTCGCCATTGTCAACATAAAAATTTCCTCCTATAGAATAGATTGACATAATTGCCAATGCTATGAATAGTGCAAATTTCTTCATTTTACCACATCCTAAATATATTCAAGATTTAAATTATTTGCCTAAGCCCCTATATGCTTCTTTATATATTGGCGATGAAACAATTTCATCCTTTTTCTCCCTGAACTCTATAACTTTATCCTTTGCCTTTCTTGATTCTTCCATAAGCCTCTCTGCTTCCTTTCCTTTAACCCTGTTTATTTTAAGAAATCTATCTCTGTGTATGCTTGGAAAAACATTGTATGTGCAGAATGGGATAACTCGTTTCCCAGCTGCATAATGTATGCTGCATCTCTGCACCCTGTTAACATCATAATTATAATAGTCCTGAAAATGCATCATGCCAAAGAAAAGGAAATACTGATGGAATGCTCCCAGCACCTTATAATTCCCCTTCTCAATAATTTCTTCAAGCAGATTTGATATTTTAACACCGTTCGGAAGCTCGTCCACAAGAATATACCCCTTCAATTTCTCCGCCAGAGCGCGGCGCAGGCTTCCATATTTTATGGCTGTTGGTATGAGCTTTGCTCCAAATAAAGCCTTCTTTAATTTACTTCCATGCATCTCGCTCACATCTGTTATGAAGCGGTCAACATCTATAAATTCTGTTATTGGATGAAGCTTCCTTTTCTCATGGTCAATATAGGCGTAGGTGGCAATTCCACATTTTTCATTGTTGTAAAAGTGAACATGGGGCTCTCTTCCAATTATATCTGCAAGAGATGCAACAGTGGGCACAGGATACCATGCATCCATTCCTATATCAAATTCTTTCTTCAATTCATAAACTATATCAGATTGAACGACTCTCAGCTTTTCTCTATCTCCCTTCTTTATAAATCCAACGAGTGAGATTGGCTGAAAGTTGACACCTTTTATGCCTTTTTCCACATTATTAATTGCAAATTTTACAATTGATGGCGTTTCTTTCAAATTTAGCTGGCTTACTGTTGGAACAAGAACAATGCTTTTTACACCGCCATTATAATATGCCTCAAGTGCAAAAGGAATTTCATAATGATTCTTTATATTGCTATTTGGCTTGGCAGTTAATCCATCAAAAGAGGTATATATCGTATTAAGCCCGGCTCCCTTCCATTTTCTGACTCTTTCAACAGCTTTCTCAGGCTTTTCAAAATATTGTATGCCCAATGATATAGAATTTGTATTTAACTGAACATGTGGTGAGCCGAACTCTTTTCCAGCTTTTATTATTTCATGCAAATCCTTTCTCAATGTTGGCTCGCCCCCTGTTATCTGAATCGGAGGAGTATAGCAATTCATTGACCTTGCAACCTCAATTTGCTTTTTTATTTCATCAATGCTTGGCTCATATACAAAACCAGCTTTTTCCTCATAAAAGAAACAATACCAGCATCTCAAATCGCACCTGTTGGTGGCTACAATGTTCAATAAGGCAGTTGTGTTTTTATGCAAGTCGCATAGCCCGCAGCTTGCCAAATCAATTTTATGTTTTATTTTGGTATTTATCTTGGCAACGTAATCATCCTTTGCTTCAAATTTTTTAATTTGCTGCCAATATTCAATGCTTCCTATTCTTTCCATTGTGCCATTTTCTTTCAAAAGATATACCATTCCATCTTTTTCAACATATGCAGCTTTTATTGTTTTGGGTATTTTTCCTTCCCCTATTGTTTCCTCATCAACACTCTTTGTAAATTCGAGTATCTTAAAATTTTCTTTTTGTGCAATTTCTTCAACCATCATGATGTCTGAAAAAGGCTTTTTCCCTATATAACTTTTTCTTATTTGCCCCTGAAATCATACTGCTATTATTATATATGCAATGAGAACTGAAATTGAAATTGAAATGAGGTTTACATCATTGTTTGTGAGCAATGCATCGCTTGAAATAATATTTCCTTTTCCTTTGCCCTGAAATGTTGCTCCGAGGACAGAATCAATCTGACAGCCCAGCATACCTATTATTATGACGCCTATTGCATACAATGGCTTTAAATGAAGCAATGGAATGGAAAGCAATGCAATGAGGGAGGAGCCAATCAATGCCCATGCCTCGCCGTATAACGAAATTGCTCCATTTGTGCCAGGCGGCGCCTTCCTGAAATTTGTTATGAAATATGCTTTATCGGATAAAACGCCAAGCTCAGATGCCATGGTGTCTGCAAGAGCTACGGCTATGGCGGAGGCATATAAAAAGGAGAGATTGCTTTTTATTGAAAAAATAGCCACTATGGTGGGAACAATTCCATTTGCAATCACATTCATCGTTTTTCTTCTTGCTTTTTCCTGTAATCTTTTTTTCTTAAAATTGACTTTATATTCTGTTGCAATTGTTCCCACTATCAAAAAAATCAATAAAAGCAAAAACCATCCCATGCCTTGCAGAAACAATATTATTGCTCCTATGAAAGTTGCAAACAATGCGCCGCCGATGTCAAGAACTCTGTATTTATATACGATGACTGCGAAAACAATGCATATTATGGCTTTTATTAATAAATCAATGTGATTCATCCTTTTACTACGCCCAATGGAATCATTTTTGCAACTTTCGTTGTTAAACCTGCTCCATGCATTACATCAACAACATCGCTAACATCTTTATAGGCATCTGGGCTTTCCTCTGCCATCACAGTCCAGCTTGCTGGATGAACATATATACCACGCTGCTCGAGCATTTTCGCTATTTCCCTGCCATTCCATCTTCTTTTTGCTTCATTTCTCGACATAACACGTCCAGCTCCATGACAGCTTGATGCAAATGCTTCATTTGCTTCCTCTCTTGCTCTTAGAATATAGCTTGCAGTTCCCATATCTCCTGGAATCAAAACAGGTTGCCCAATGTTGCGATATTTCATTGGAATTTGCTGCCTGCTGGGTCCAAAAGCACGAGTTGCTCCCTTGCGATGGACATATAACAATCTTTTCTTTCCATCCACAACATGCTCTTCAAGCTTTGCAATGTTATGGCATACATCATAAACAATATGCATTCCTAAATTCTCGGCATTCTCATGCAAAACATGTTCAAAAGACTGGCGAACCCAATGCACAATAAGCTGGCGATTTGTCCATGCAAAGTTGGCAGCTGCCGCCATAGCTTTGAAGTATCTCTCACCTTCTTTACTTTTTACTGGCGCGCATGCAAGCTGTCGATCAGGAAGCCATATGTTGTATTTCTTTGTTGCCTGCTCTAACACACGCAAATAATCGCTGCATACCTGATGCCCCAGACCACGAGAGCCTGTATGAATCATAACAGTAATCTGGTCTTTTTCAAGTCCATAAACTTTTGCTGCCTCCTCATCGTATATCTCCGCTACTCTCTGAATTTCCAGAAAATGATTGCCCGCTCCTAATGAACCCACTTGTTCCTTTCCACGCATTTTGGCTTTTTCAGAAACAACACTTGAATCAGCTATTTCCATGCAGCCATTTTCTTCGAGATATTCCAAATCTTCGTCCCATCCATAGCCCTGCTCAATAGCCCATTTTGCTCCATCATCAAGCACTTTGTTAATTTCCTGCATTGAAAGACGAATGCGAGCTTTGCTCCCCACACCTGAAGGCACATTTTTAAAAAGCTCATCAACAAGCTGCTTTATCTTTTCTCTGTTTAAATCTGTGACATGCAAATCCGTCCTGACAAGGCGGACACCACAATTTATATCAAAACCTACGCCGCCAGGTGAGATTACGCCTTCCTCTGCATCTGTGGCGGCGACGCCTCCAATAGGGAATCCATATCCCCAGTGTATGTCGGGCATTGCAATGGATTTTCCAACTATGCCTGGAAGTGTGGCAACATTTGCAGCCTGTTCTGGAGCATTATCTTTTTTTATCGACGCTAACATTCTTTCGCTTGCATATATCAAAGCTGGCACTCTCATCTTTAAATTGCCGTTTATGCCTTTATAGCTTTTTGGAATCATGTAGCGATACTCTCCAATTTTTTCCAATGGTCCATTCCACATTTTTCTCACCCTATATATCAAATAGACAGCGAACTACATAACCTTTTTTATCTTTTTTTACTTCAAGCATGTGATATGTTACAGCTTTAATTTCCATTCCATATCCATGCTTACTAATATCATATTCCTCTCCATATGCTTTTGCCCTTAGTTCTTTTTCATTAATTTCAACATCAAATTCTCCAAAAACGAGATGCTCAACATCATGAATGTAAACAAGTTCAGAAAGCCAGTCAACAAGTAATTGCTCTATATCCATGTCAAATGGTATTTTTATTTCCTTCGTAACCTTACTCTCTATTTTGCCCCCTCCCGTCATTATGGAGAACATTCCTTTGGCAGCGTTTTCAAAAGCTTCTTCAAGTGTCTTTCCATAGGCTTCTATGCCAACGTCAGCAGTATGCTCTATTATACGAAACATTTCTTACATTAAAAGAAAAGAATATAAAAAATTATGGTTATTGAATGGCAAATTTTATTCTTGCATTTATAAGGGCAACGTCAAAATATGCTATTTTACGCCTGTGAAATGGCATACTTGCTTTTATGGGAAATTTATATTCTCTTATTACAGAAAACGAAAAATTGTTTTTCTCGACAATTTTCCT
>JAGGYX010000102.1 GCA_021162305.1 Thermoplasmata archaeon
GTATTGTTTAAACATACATGGCTATTTCAGGATTAGAAAGTTTGATGGAGAGATGGGAGAGACTGTTTCAGGATTATTTTAAAGAAGAGGTTGAGGGTGCTGCCTTGCTTTATCCTGATAAAAAAAGTCTGTTGCTTGATTACTGGGAAATTGATAAGCATGATTCTGAGCTTGGTGAATTGTTGCTTGAGAAACCATATTACACATTGAAGGCAGGAGAAGATGCTCTGAAAGAAATGGATGCTGTGGCTGAGATGCCCTCGTTGCATTTAAGGATAAAAAATTTGCCTGAGACAAGAAAAATTGAAATAAGAGACCTGCGCTCCATACATCTTGGAAAATTTATAAGTGTTGATGGCTTGGTAAAAAAGGTTACAGAAGTCAGACCAAAGCTTGTGGAGGCAGCCTTTAAATGTCCTAAATGCGGAGCAATAACGAGAGTCAAACAGGAGGGAAATATTCTCATAGAACCAAATATATGCCCCAATTGCAATAGGAAAGCGAGTCTGAAATTGATTGCTGAAGAATCAATATTCATCGATTCGCAAAAAATAGAATTGCAGGAAAGTCCAGAAGGGCTGAGAGGCGGCGCCCAGCCCATGCGCCTTGTGGCATATCTTGAAGATGACCTCGTTGGCAACATTGTGCCTGGCGATAGAATAACCATTAATGGAATATTAAGAATACAGGCAAGAAGGCGTGGGCAGACAAAGCTAACTGAATTCAATAGAGTTATGGATGTTAATAGCGTAGAGCTTAAAGAACAGGCTTTTGAAGAAATTTTGATTGATGAAGAAGATGAACGCCGTATCAAAGAAATGAGCAATGACCCGATGCTTGCTGTCAAAATAAGAGAATCGATAGCTCCCACAATATATGGACTTGAAACAGAGAAAGATGCTTTATCATTGCAGTTATTTGGAGGTGTGCCAAAAACAATGCCTGATGGAACTAAAATAAGAGGAGATATTCACATTTTGCTTGTAGGCGACCCCGGCACGGCAAAAAGTCAATTGTTGCGTTACATCTCGCAGCTTGCTCCTCGCAGCATATACACTTCTGGCAAATCAAGCAGTGCAGCAGGTTTGACAGCATCGGCAGTAAGAAGCGACGAATTTGGAGAGGGGCGATGGACCCTGGAAGCAGGAGCTTTAGTTTTGGCAGACCTTGGCATAGCCTGCGTTGATGAGCTGGACAAAATGAATCCAAAGGATAGAGATGCACTGCATCAGGCGATGGAGCAGCAGGAAATAAGTGTTGCAAAAGCTGGCATTAATGCAACTTTGAAGTCAAGATGTGCTTTACTGGGAGCGGCAAATCCAAAGCTTGGCAGATTTGAGGAATATACGCCAATAGCTGATCAGATAAACATTCCTCCTGCTTTGCTATCTCGCTTTGACTTAATTTTTCCTCTAACTGATAAGCCAGATAAGGAGAGAGATGAAGCATTAGCTGAGCATATTTTGCAGGTGCATCGCTACGGAGAGATGCTGGAAAGAAATGAAAGCATAGAGGCAGCGAAAATAAAGCCAATTTTTGAACCAGAGTTTTTAAGGAAATATATTGCATATGCCAAGCGAAATATATTTCCAGTAATGACAAGAGAGGCAATGGATAGAATAAAAGATTATTATGTTGGGATGAGAGCAAAGTCGAAAGAAACGATTCCTTTCACGCCTCGCCAGCTTGAAGCATTCATAAGACTTGCTGAAGCTTCTGCAAGAATGCGTTTATCAGAGGTTGTAACTGCTGAGGATGCAGATAGGGCAATAAAAATAGTCGAATATTATTTAACCAAAGTCGGCATGGATAGAGAAACAGAAACAATAGACATCGACATAATAACGACGGGCATATCAAGAAGCCAGAAGGACAAAATAAAGACGATAGTTGATATAATAAGGGAGATATGCAGCGAAATCGATGCCCCAGCTCCATTTGAAGAAATTGTCAGCAGGGCGGAGCAGGAAGGCATAGATAAGGCAACAGTAGAAAGCTTAATTGTCAAAATGAGAAGGGAGGGGATTATATTTGAGCCAAAACATGGAAAATACAAGCTCACGCAAGAATAAAATTTACATGAAAATATACAATGTAGGAAGCGATGTTTTATTGGCGGCATGCGACGCATGGCTTGTTGGAAAAACATTGCATTTTGGAAATGTTGAATTTGTTGTTTCAAAGGAATTTTATGCCGATGTGCTTGGCGATGAAGAGATGCTGAAAAAGCATTTGGAGCTTGCCACAGTTGGCAATCTCGTTGGCAAGATTGCTGTAAAATGTGCAATAGAAATGGGCTTGGTTAATGAGGAGAATGTTATAATGCTCGATGGCATCCCACATGCTCAATTTGCGATATTATGAATGAACTGGAAGAATGGTTGAAGGAATGCATGAATGTATTTCCTTCACTGAAAGGAATGAAGATTGAATGCAAATATAAGAAGCTTCCAAAAAATACACTTGGACGGATTAAAGGAAAGGTTTTTATGAAAAGAGATATAGATGTTGAAACTTTATTGATTGAAGGGAAAGCAAAAGTAAAAATAAAAAGAGAAAAGCCGAGAGAATATGAAATAGAAATAAATGAGAAGCTTAAGGGAATAAAGAAAGAAGTAATAAGGAAGCAAATAGTGCAGCATACTATCATACATGAACTCCTTCATATTGAAAACGACGATTTGATTTCTCTAACAAAGGATTATAAAAGGAGGAAAAAGAAAAAGTTGCATGTAAAGGAATTTAAAAATGAGGTTTTTAAAAGATACAATGAGGTTAGAAAATTAAATGGACTGCCACCCATTGAAAGAAAAGAAGGTTTGGATATGGCTATAGGAAAAATTGTGAGAGAATTGGAGATATAATTACTTTTTATTGAAGGAATTACTTTCTCTTTCCAAAGTTTGTTTGATCCATAATAAGACTCCGAAAAATTCATTTAACATTTTTTCATCTGAAAGGGATTTTATTGGAAGATCTATAGCACTATATCCATTCACTTTATCGGTTATAATTTTGGCTCCTTTTATTGACCCCATTCGTAATAGTATCTCTTTTCTTTTTTCTGGATCGTTAAATGGTGGTGGAGCTAAATCTCCCTGATGTGGTGCATTCCATCCTATTTTCCATCTCCTTGTATGGCAAATGGATAAAATTCCTTTTCACTTGAAGGAAATCCGAGAATAAATGAGCCTCTTTGACTGGATGTCCAATAAACCTTGATATTATTTTGATTTGCGAAATCTATTATTGCTTGTGCTACTTTTACCACCTCATCTCCAAATTTTTCTTTTAATTGCTGTGAGAAAGATGCCCAATTCCATTTTATCCCTCTAGATTTGACTTTGATATCTTTTTTGATTTCAGCTCCGAAAAGCCCTGGGATTAAGATTTCATATTCTTCATATTTGTAATATTCCAGTTCCACGGCGTATATATCAAACTGACTATTCTGATTGATAAAATAAATGAGATCTTTTAATTGTGGATGAGTTTTATCCATCAAAATAACGAACTTAAAATTACCATCATTAAGATTTCTTTCCACATTTTCGAGTAAAATTGATAAATCATCATCAGTTAGTTGGAAAAATTCTTTCAGTTTCTGTGTCAAAGAGACTCCAGAATTTTTATTGACTTCTTTCTCCAGAAAATCAATGAAAGACTCCATATTTGTACTGCTTTTCCATAATGCTGCTCCATAATCTAAAACTTGTGCCACCACCAATCTTTTCAGGATTTTTGTAAAGTTTTGTTTCAATTATATAGATATCTCCGTCGCTATCAAGACCAAGGGCATCAATAAATCCACTATTTGTTGGAACTTCTCTTGCCAAAACACAAATTCTAATCCCTTCTTTAATTTCATAAAGTGGGATGCTATCTGGATTTTCGTAGATATATTTTTGCAGATAATCCTCCCTTTTTATTTGCATCTTTTCAATCTTTTTAGCATATTTTCCATTTTTGGAAATTATTATTGTCATTTCAATCATGAATATTTGTCGTCTATATTTATAATTAAGTAATTGTTTCCAAACAATGCTTCATATATAGAAAGATTTATCATTATTTCATGATTTTAAAATGTGAAGCCAAAATTATTTGAAAACGAGAAAATATTGCATATTCTAACGCCTCATCCGCTGTCTTTCATGGAATATCATGCCTTGTGGTTTGTTCCATTTGTATGGGGCGTTTCTTTATTATGGATTTATTCAAAATTCAGCATCTTGGGAAAGTTATATGCAGGAATAGCCCTATGGATAGCTGGACTGGCAATAATTGGAATAGTTGCTTCCTTGCTCCTTATAAGATGGAGAATTTTTATTGCATATATGGCAATAGCTGCAATGGCATTGCTCATAATGTGGAAATTCAATGCATGGAAAGATTTTAAAATATTCCTTCCAGCTTATACAATCCTAATTTTCATTTTTGGAGCATTGCTAACGGAGGCATACAGAAGGAGCCATCACTACATCATAACAAATTTTCGCCTCATAACAAGAGGAGGCATTTTAAAAATAAAGGAAAGGAGCCTAAGATATGAAAAAATAAGTGATTTGAGTGGAGAGCAAGGCTTACTGGGAAGAATCTTTGGCTTTGGAAATATAACCCCTATAACTCCATCTGGATTTGGATTGGGTGAGGACGAGAGCTTTGCAGGTGGCGGAGCAGAAACAAAAGGCAAAAGATTGGGATTTTTTGGATTTGCAGGTGGCGGAAAGGAGGTTTCGATACCAAGAGCACGGAGCTATCATGAATTGCATGGGGTTCATCCATACAGGGAGATGAAGGATTTGCTTGAAGAGCTGATTCATGAAAGCAGCCTTATTCCATATCAAAAAGAGCAAGTAGAGCTATCCCGCAAAATGGTTGATTTGCTCGAAAAGAAAAAGGATGATGAAACATGAAATATATAGATGGTTCTTCTTCACAATTGGTTGGCTGGCATCTCGCCATTTTACGCATAATTTAATAATCGCATCCATTATACAATCATGCTTGTAATATATTCAAATGCCTATCTCTTGCACAACAATGAAGGTCATCCTGAAAATTCTTCGCGTTTAAAAGCAATAGTGAGCTATCTGAAAGAGCAGGAATTCAATGAAAAAATCGACTGGCAGGAACCATATGAAATAAGCGAGGATGAAATAGCAAAAGTGCATAGCAGGGAAATGATAGAAAATGCACGCCATGTCGGATGGCTTGATATGGATACATATACAAATGAGCATTCATACAGAATTGCCAAGCTTGCTGCTGGAGGCGTTGTGAAAGCATGTGATGAAATTTTGAATGGCAGGCATAGCCAAGCTTTTGCTTTGGTTCGTCCTCCCGGCCATCATGCAACACGCAATGCTTCCATGGGATTCTGCATTTTTAACAA
>JAGGYX010000040.1 GCA_021162305.1 Thermoplasmata archaeon
GTTTTATCTCGTCTTTTTTGTCCCCTCCCATGTGTTATGGTATTAAGAAACGGTTTAAGTCTTTTACTATAGTTAATTTTTCGACAACCTCCATAAATTCAAAATGCATGTAAATGCTCAATTAAGGTGAAAAATTTTAGTTAGAAACTGATGAATTGAACTAATTTTTCACTCATTTTGGAAAACTCTGTTTATTTATTTCATTCCCATGCCATCTTTATTTCAATTTTTCCTTCAAATTTTCTTATTTCATCCAGAATTTCATTGAATCCATCTTTTTTAATTATTTTTTTCCATTGCTCGGGAAACGCTCTTTTAATATTTCCTTCAAGTCCTTTTTTAATATGCAATTTATCTATAACTACTTCCTTTATGCCTGCGTTTATAAACTCTTCCATTGTATATTTAACTTCCTCTCTCTTCATTAAAGGGAAAACCGGACCAAAAAAAATGTAGGCATGGATGCCATGCTCAACTAACTTCGATGCTGTCTCAAGCCTATAAAATGGCAATGGCGAGAAAGGCTCCCATTTTCTTGCTATTTCTTCACTTAAAGTCGTTATCGTTATACCAACGCTTGCATAATCAAATTCTTTTATTATGTCAACATCTCTTAAAACAAGAGTTGATTTTGTTTGAATGTCAATTGGGAAACGATATTTCTGCAACAATTTTAAAATTCTTCTGGTTAGCCCATATTTTCTTTCTAATGGTTGATAAGCGTCGGTAGCTGTTGAAATTCCAACAATGCCAGTCTTCTTTTTTCTTATCTCCTTTCGCAGAACATCAACAATATTTTCTTTTGGCTTCGCAACCCTAAATTCATCATATGTTATTCCAATCAAAGAAGGAACATAGCAATAAATGCATGCATGAGAGCAGCCATAATAGGGGTTTATAGTATAGTCCAGCCCGTAGAGGCGTGATTTATTCAATGCGATTTTGCACTTCATAGAAATCATCTATTCTTGCCTGCTTTATCCTGTTCTGCAACAAAGCACTCGTCTCAATCCATCTCTCAACAGGAATAAAAAGAATGGAAGAAACAAAAAGCATCGCCTCCTTAAGGCTATCAAATTTTCTCGCCTCGCCTTTCAAAGCCCTCCTTACATTCTCACGAACATTCCATACGCCAACTGGCATTATATAGCCAGGATGTATTTCACGCAACACAACAACGCCAGCCTGGCGGCGCATGCGGCGCAGATGCTCCGCTGCTGCCATGCGGGCGGCATAATAGCAGCCGCCTATGGAAGCGTATGTTTTCCTTCCTTTATAAAATTCGTGGTCGCCAAACATTACAATTTTTTTACCTAACGGATTCCAGGTGGTGTTTGGATACCATGCTTCTATAAGCTCATATTCCCAGCTGCTTGGATACATTATGACAACCCACAAATTATCGAGGCTTTTTGTATAATAAACAAGCCATGAATCAAGCAATGGATATGATTTTACTTCCTTAACTAAAGCTTCACCAATTGTGCTGTCAACAGCTGTTATGCTCCATCTTGTCGGAACAAATTTTTTCTCTATTCCAAATATCCCTGCCGAGAATGCTTTTTGAATTTGAGAAACAAAAACATTTTGTTCATATAACAGCAATATCGCATCTCTCGCTTTAACCTCATCATAATATAACTTCTCCACTTTTCTATCCACCTTCGGATTTTCCAGCCATAACTTTTTTATCCTTGCAGCAGGACCATGCGGTTGAGCTTCATCATATAATGCTATTCCTCCCACCGGCTTCTTTTCAAATTCAACTTCAATTTCAACTGGCTTATAAGCCATTGCTATCTCTTGAGTATATTGAGCAATTTTGTCATTCAAATTTGTAACATGGATGCGATGCTTTCCTCTTATAAGCTTCATTCTGAAATCAACAATATCATCTATGCTCTTATCATGCCATAGTTCTGGCGTATCCATATATGATGTGTCACCCTGCAACGGCGGAATCATAGGACCAATGCTTACTTTTGGATAACCATAGCGACCAATGAATAGCGACGGCGGGGAAGAACCAAAAACAACATTTTTATTCACAAGCCCTTCATTTTTTCTCGCCGCGTAATATTTTACCAATATGGGGCAGCGAGGTTTCCCGCACAACAACTTTGTTCCTCTACATCTTATGCAAATACTTTCTTTCATTGAAATGAGGCGGCGAGGCTTTGTTTTCACATTAAATTAAACCAAAGGCATAAAATAATTTTTGCTATAGCGATGGCGATTTCATAAACTCGTTTGCCCTATTTATCAAATACATGCATGCGGGAATATTCTCCCTCACAATTTCCTCCACTTTATTCTCTTCCTGTGGAGCAATCTCTCTACTTATTTCAATTATTATTGCATACACCCCATGTTTATCATACAGCCAGTCCATCTCCATGCCAGTCGCCGCCTTTCCCGCTTCGCTGAAAGCATAGCCATTTATAGCTGAGACGTTCTCGGCAATGGAAATGAATGTAGCCTCATCTTTTGGCTTTCTGTTTGTATAACCATATGGATAGAATATTATTTTTCCTGCTCCTGTATGAAAGTCTGCTGCAAGAATTATATGCCTGTTCTCAACAAAAATTTTTATGGCTTTTGTTTCATTCTCACTAAATGGCTTCTCACCCCTATATTCTGGTGGATAACCAAGCATGGAGAGCAAGACATCACCATAAGGTGTTGCAGTGGTTGTTGTAAAATACCATGGTTTCCATTCATCCCATCCAATATCATAGTTTCTATTTAGATTTACACCTCTCATAACAGAAAAAATGTTTTCGCCAATACAATTATTTGGCTCCATATTTTTTCTTGTATTGTTTTCGACGCCATCTGGATTCACCATTGGTATGAAAAAAATCTCAGCATTATCTACTGCATGTTTGATGGTTACATTTTTATCATATTCGTTGCATAAATATTGGATAAATTTGAGTAAAAATTGGTAGCTTGGCTTTTCATTTCCATGGTGAGCAGCTGTAAAAAGAATCTCAGGCTCGTTTTCGTCGATGCTAACATTGTCCGATATTTTTATCACCATTATATCTCTTCCCCCATATGTTTTGCCTATGGAATAATATTCCATTATTTTTCCGTGTTTTTCCTTTAATTCATTTAGCAAGTTTACCATTTCATTATATGAATAGTAATGATAAACACCATGATGAATGCCAATACTAAAACATTGGGGTAATAGAAGAATTAGAAGCACACTCCATGCAAATTTCATGTGTTACTATAAAAAAGCTGCTTTTAAATCTTCTGATGATTTCAGTATCTCCGCAAGTAAAATTTAGTAAAAATTAAAGCCCTGGGCACATATCTCATCAAAAGAAGGGGATGGAATATGCCAAGGCCCAAGGCAAACAATAAATTTTTCAGGAAAATAAATAGATTTTCATTTAGGTTTATTGAGAACAAAATCGATTTCCATGAAAAA
>JAGGYX010000167.1 GCA_021162305.1 Thermoplasmata archaeon
AACGAGAGCCTTGTTTTAAATTTTGAAATGATGCATAGCCCACATATTTATCAAGATAAACTTTCCTCACATTACTGGAAGAATCTCCTTTTATATGAATGTCCTGGCATCATATATGGATGGATGAATGGGAGCAAAAGCATTTTTTTAAATGGCAGAGGGGAAATAGAAATAGAAAGACAGAACAGCATTTTTGACTATGCCCTGCTTTCTCTGTCCTTCAAATTTCCATATCCTTTCGGAATCGAAATATATTTCCTTTCATATTTAATAAAAATTGCCATTCAGCTTGAACTATATCTTGCCCCTCCTGCCTTCCATTTTTCTTTTTCTAAAATAGGACAAAGATAAGCTTACAGCTATGGTAACGAAAATCAATGCAAGCGTTGCCTTTCTCGCAACTCCCTCTTTAAATAAAATGTAAAATGAATTTGAAAGTAAAAGCAATATCGAGAATTTTAATGCAGCTCCCGCCTCAAGATAAATCATGGATTTCTTATAATTCCATTCATTTACAGCCATAAAAGCCCCACTGTATGGAAGAACAGGAGCTATATTATTGAGGAACAGCAATCTTTCGTCTCCAAGCAAAAGCATACCGCTATATTTCTTCATCATTTCTTTTATGAAATTTGGAATCTTTGCTTTTTTAGCCATGAAGTAAAGAAGGCTGTTTCCACAAAAAATTCCAAGCAAAGCTATGAAAAGGAGAAAAATGCCCCATTGAAAGCTTGGATTCAAAAGAAAGGCAATAAGAAAGAAAAGTTCTGGAAGGGAAGGAAAAATCATGCTATCTACAAGAAATATAAAAAATAAGGCAATAATGAATCCAGCTAATCCAAAATTCTGAAAAAAGTTGATTAAAGCATCGCCAATCATGGCTTCACTATTTCTTCAAACTCTATAGCTGCAAGCCTGTCTATGAGTCTTTTCTTTTCCTCGCCAACCAGAGCATGTTCAAGAACTTCTGTAAGTGTTTTTGCAGGAACAATCTCTATCTTGTCTTTATACTCATCTTCTATAAGCACGTCTCTCAAATTTGCCTCTGGAATTATCACTTTTTTGATGCCAGCTTTTGCTGCAGCTTCTATTTTAGCTGTCACACCTCCAACAGGCAAAACAGTTCCTCTTATGCTTAATGAACCTGTCATTGCCACCTCCTGTGAAACTGGAACTTTTTCCATGGCAGATATTACAGCGGTTGCAACAGATATTGAAGCAGAATCTCCTTCGACGCCTTCATATGTGCCTATGAACTGTATATGAATATCCTTCTTTGAAATGTCTTCTCCCATATACTTTTTGAGTATTGCAGAAACATTCTGAACAGCCTCTCTTGCTATTCTCCCAAGCTTCCCTGTTGCAATAACCCTACCCTGACTCCTTGAGCCAGCAGGCGTAACCTCTGCCACAATTGGCAGAATTAAACCAGAATACTCACTCAACGAAGGGTCTGCAGACATTACAGCCAATCCATTGACAACGCCTATTTTACTTCCTTTTATTTCAAAGTAACGATATGCCTTCTTTTTTTGGATATAGGTGTCTGCCACCTGCTGTTCCAGACTCCTTGCAAGCTTCTTTGCTTTTAAAACATCTTCAGCAGTAACAATATCCTTTCCATTGCTTTTTGCAAGGTCTCCAGCAACCCTGACCAAGCCTCCAAGTTCTCGCAACCTTAGAGATAGCCTTCCTTTCTGTCCTGCTCTTCTTTGAGCTTCCCTTATTATCTCTGCAACAGCTTTCTTATCAAAATGGGGTATCCTTCCATCTTTCGCCACTTCCTGAGCGACGAATCTTATCAGCTTCCTTCTATTTTCTTCATTATCCTCCATATCACTCTCCATATAAATCTCATATCCATAGCCCCTTATCCTGCTCCTCAAAGCTGGGTGCATACCAGCAACAGCATCAAGATTGCCAGCACAAACCAGAATGAAATCACATGGGACTGCCTCCGTTTTCACCATGGCTCCAGCACTCCTTTCAGACTGTCCTGTTATTGCAAACTTCTTCTCCTGTATTGCTGTCAACAAATGCTGCTGCGATTGCAGGCTCAGCGTATTTATCTCATCAATGTAAAGCACACCTTTATGGGCACGATGTATTGCTCCAGCTTCAACACGCAAATGGGGTGGCGTCTCCAGCCCGCCCGCCTGAAAGGGGTCGTGGCGCACGTCACCAAGCAATGCTCCAGAGTGAGCTGCTGTGGCATCGATGAATGGAGGCTTATCGTTTTTGTCATGGCTTACCAAAAGCTTTGGTATGTGTGCTTCTTCACGACGCTGCAAAATGCTGCCCCTTCCAGCTATAAGATATATCATTACCCCTGCTATCAAGCCGAATAAAGCAACCATCAAATCATGCATTATGACAGCTCCAATAAGTGAGGCAATTATTATGAAAGCAACCATTGTTGACATAAATTGAGCCTGCTGCTGTTCCCTCTTCTTTGCTTCTCTTTTCATTGCCTCAACAATTTCCTTTCCCTTTCCAGCTGGAACAACTCTGATTAATGGAGTGTTCGGGTCATCCTTATTTGGATAAACCAAAATGTCTTCAAGCTCTTCTTTCGGCAAAAATTCTGTCATCGCTCTTGCCAGCATTGATTTTCCAGTACCCGGCTCGCCAATAAGCATGATGTGTCTTTTCTGCTTTGCAGCCTGTCTTACAACTTCCACTGCCTTATCCTGTCCTATAACCTGTTCCATTAAAAGCTCTGGTATTTTGATCTCTGCCGTTGTCTCGAAATTTTGCTTTTCAATCCATTCATCAATATTTTCCAAGCTCATTTTTTAAATAAGAAATTGGCTTTATATATATTTTTTTACTGTCAAAGTAAACAGACATCGGTAACATTTTTTATGAAGAGAATGTGTTACCATTTATTTGAAAAATATGGAGAGATGCATGAATTAATTTGAACTTACTCATATATTGCAGGTATTACCGATCATGGTTGACATTACATTTACAAAAAAGATTAGGGAAGAGGGTTGAATACCCATATTTTTTGATTTGCTGTAACAACATTTCCTGCTTCATCATATGCTTTTACCATAATTTCATGCTTTCCTATCGCTGCCTCATCCCATTGCCATTGATATGGTGTTTCATTGTCAATGGATTTTAGCTCGCCATCAAAATAAAATTCAATTTTTTCTATGCCTATGTTATCATTTGCATTTACTTCAACAAATGCTTTTCCGATGATTATGGTATTTTTCAATGGGATCAGTTTTCTTCCAAATATATAGAGGCAATGAGCTGGCGTTTTAAATGAAATTTGTGGCATTGTTCTATCTATTTTTATTTCTTTTGTCTTCATTGCTTCCTTATTCCCATATTCATCTATGGAGTAGAATGAAATGATATGCTTGCCATCGCTGCTTATCTTGATTGGATTTTCATATTTCATCCATTTTCCATCATCGATTCTATAATATGTCGCATTTATTCCTGCATCATCATATGCATCGAATGATATTGTTACAGTGCTTCTATACCATCCATTATTTCCATCTGGATGCGATGGAGAAAGAATTATATTTGTTGTTGGAGATAAGCTTTCAACAACTTCTATGCAAACGCTTGCAACGCTTGATTTGAGCCCATATTCATCCTTTCCATAGTAATATATGAAGTGCTTGCCTAATGAAAGGTTAAAGCAATCTCTGTATTCATTCCATCCTTTGTAATCTATTTGATAGAATAGCTCTATGATGCCATTGCTGATGAGTAAATCCATATCGAAGCATATTAATGTTTCAGGTGTTACAAGCCATCGTGTCTCATTCCATTCATGAGGCCCAATGAAATAAATAAACTTCTCTGGCTCAGGCAATTCTGGTGGCTTAGGTGGAGATGGTGGATAAATAACCTTTATGCTTTTTGTTACAATAGCAGTTGCTCCATCATTGTCTGTAACAATAAGAGTAACATTATATTTTCCAACATATGCATAAGAATGGATAACCACTCTTCCATATGCAACACTATTCCCAAATTGCCATGTATAATTCACAATGTTTCCATCGCTATCATAAGATAGCGACGCATCAAAGGTAATATTTTGCTCAACTTTTGGATTTGCTGGATGCCATGTGAAATTAGCAACAGGAGGAACATTTGAAACAACAATTTGCTTCGTTGTTGAATTTGTAGCTCCATCATCATCTGTTACTGTTAGAGTAACATTATATGTCCCATCATCTGCATATTTATGCGATGGATTCTGCTCATAGCTTATTTCACCATCACCAAAACTCCATGTCCAGTTCACAATGAAGCCATCATTATCATAGCTTAAATCAGTGAAATGTACGATATCCAAATCTGTTGGATTTGATGGCGAATATATGAAATTAGCAACAGGAGGAACATTTGAAACAACAATTTGCTTCGTTGTTGAATTTGTAGCTCCATCATCATCTCTTACTGTTAGAGTAACATTATATGTTCCATCATCAGCATATCTATGTTGTGGATTTTGTCCATATGCATAGCTTCCATCACCAAAATTCCATGTCCAATTTACTATGCTTCCATCTGAATCATAGCTCAAATCAGTGAAATGTACGATATCCAAATCTGTTGGATTTGCTGGATGCCATGTGAAATTAGCAACAGGAGGAACATTTTGATTGAAATAATTTTCCCAAGGCTTCATCAATGGATAATAGTCATAATCGCTTTCTCCAACATGATATGGCGTATCTCCTATTCCATCATTGTCAGCATCGCTTCCATTATAGTTGCTCCAGTAATTGCCCAGATAGTTGGTATAATTTCTTCCATTGTATGTATAATTTATTGGTTCTGGAGAATGCCATGTATTATTGGAATTATATGAATCTACAATATTACTTATGAAATTGTTTAAGTAAGCTAAGTTATCATTAGAAGAATCAAGATAAATTCCGTACCAACCATTGCTAATTATGTTGCAATTGTAAATACTATTATTGCTTGAAAAGGAACCCATATAGATGCCACACCAATTGTTACTTATGTTGCAATTGTAAATATTATTATTGCTGGAAGAATAAAGCCAGATGCCATACCAATCATTGTTGCTTATGTTGCAATTGTAGATGCTATTATTAATAGAGGAATAAAGCCAGATGCCATCTACATCACTGTTGCTTATAGTGCAATTGTAGATGCTTGTATTACTTACAAAACCCAGTTGTATTCCTACATCAGTATTGCTTATGTTTATATTTTTATTTCAAAATTGCTGCAATTTGAAAGAATGATTTGCCCTGCATCTACTCTATCCAAAATAACATTTTTTTCGTTTTTGT
>JAGGYX010000008.1 GCA_021162305.1 Thermoplasmata archaeon
ACTTAACATTTGCTCAATCATTGCTTTCATTCCTAAATGGTTAGATTTGAAAAGAGCCAATTTGATGTATTTTTGCTTATTTTTTCAATCATCATTCATTTTTACGCAATAACAGCAGCAAAACAGACTATTTTATCGAAAAATTTGTTATTCTGGGCTTTTGCAATAACAAAATACAGACTTAAAAACGGTAAATCTGTATCTGCCTACCAGTATATAAAATTAAAAGGAAAAATTTTTTTATAGCTGCTATATTGTCAAAAAATGATTGATGAATTAAAGAAAGGGAAAAAACACTTCTCATTGATTGACCCTGACAAACAGAAGCCAGAGGAAGCAGGGAAAATTGCCGCTATATGTGAGAAATATGGAAGCGATGCCATAATGGTTGGTGGCTCCACAATAAAAAACAGAGAAATTGTGCATGAAACTATAAAAGAAATAAAGAAGGCGGCAAGTCTGCCTGTCATAATTTTTCCGAATTCAGCAAACATAATAGCGGAAAACGCTGATTACATTCTTTTCATGGATTTAGTAAATTCTCTTGATTTTAAATACAGGAAAGGAGAGCAATTGAAAGGGGCAAGAATAATAAAAAGATATGGAATAAAGCCTATAGCGACAGCATATATTGTCATCAGCACAAGTAGCAAGCCAACAACAGTAGAAAGAAAGGCAAATCTTGATAGAATTGGAGAAGATGATGTTGAAAAGCTTATTGATTATGTTTTATATGCAGAATATATTGGTTTCAATGTTATTTATCTTGAAGCTGGCTCCAATGCCGAGAAACCAGTTCCAGATGAAATGATAAGAGCAGTGAAAAAAGAGATAAGCATCCCCACAATGGTTGGCGGAGGCATAAAGGATGGAAAGGTGGCAAGAAGCAAGATCGAAGCAGGCGCAAGCGTCGTTGTTACAGGAAGTTTAATCGAAGAAAATGTTTCACGCCTTAAAGAAATAATAGATGCAATTAAATCAGAATAAATTTTTCTTTTATGCTTTTTAGCAACTTTTTCCTCAAAGTTGCACTGAGATAACCATTGCAAAAGCAATCATTTCAAATTTCGATTCTTTTTATTTTTCACTTCAATATGAATGGATGTGATATTGCTATAATCATGTCATCATGAAAGCAAATTATAAGTATACGGTATACTATATTACCATGGAAAAAACAAAAGTTACTGAAAAGTACCAGGTTACAATACCGAAAAAAATAAGAGAGAAAATAGGTTTGAAACCAGGAGAAATCGTAATTGTGGAAGCGAAAAGCAGAGATGAAATAAGATTAAAAAGATTTGGAAGAGTTAAAGATCCATTAAAAATTCTTATAGGAAAAAGAAGATTTGTTAAGCATATACCAATAGAGGAGCTGGAAGAGAGGATGGAAGAATGATTTACGTGGATAGCAATATTTTCTTTTATGCAAAAATAATGGATAGAAAATATGGAAAAGCATGTGCAAAAATTATAGAGGATATTGTTCATGGAAAAATAAAGGCATCTATTTCTCCTTTGGTTGTAATAGAAGTGGCGAATGCTCTTAGAAAATATGGAATGGAAAAAGAAGTGAAAGATACAATGGATGCAATTTTATCTCTTAATATGGATATACGCCCATTAGATGAAATTATTGTAAGAATGGCAGCAGAAATTTTTGAAAAATTTGGCATAAGTCCATATGATTCCATTCATGTTGCAACCATGCAAACTTACGAAATAAAAGAAATAATATCTGCAGACAAAGAATTTGATAAGATAAGGAGTATAAAGAGGATAGATCCTTTACATTATGAATTACATCAATGTAAATGATGAATTTATGCATTTCATTCTGATGTGTTTCCCAACCTTTCATTCCAGCTTATTTTCTCGTTTTCTGCCTCCTTTTTTTGCGATTTCAGCACCTTCCTTTTGATTCGCCTTTTTTAATTCCGGTCGCAATTAAATGCGCCACTCTTATCGGCTCTGGTATAGCTCCTCTTATTGTAGCCAGCTTTATTATTTCTTTTGCTTCATTTGCGGAAATTCCAAAAAATTTTGAATATATGGTGTATCGCAATTTTATTTCATGTAATGCTCCTTTATTTATTGTCTCCAGCCTTTCTTTCCAGTCATCAAAATGCTTTTTCAATGCCTGCATGATTTTTTTCATATCAGGCTTATCTCTGGTTACAGTAATAACCGGCAGATCCAATTCTTTGAAAATTTTCTCGCCATCTATAACATTGAAACCGCCGAGAGCAATTCCATTTACCATTATTATTTTTAGCTGTTTCATGTGACGACTTTTTTTAATCATTTTTATTATTTCATCTGTGGCATCATTTCCATCTATGGTAACAACTCCTTTAAGCACCCCTTCCAGATATATGCCACCTCGCATAATAGCGCCTACTATACCTGTTTTTTTATCTTTAAAAGAAAATGGCATATCATCAATGCCTATTATTCTTATTTCTTTTTTCATTTTAAAGGCAAATATCCTGTTATTTCATCTATCTTTTCTTCTTCATCTGGTCCTATTGCTATAGCTGTTAATGTGCCAGGCTGCAATTCTGTTAATCCAGCATCTCTTATTATAGCCGTTATCATTCCTTTTTCTCTGGCAATTTTTTCAAGCTCAAGCATTTCTTTTTCATCAGTTCTAACCACAACTTTTTTTGCCCCCTCAGCCCGCCATTTTTTTAGGATGCGGCGCTTTTTCTTATAAGCAAGCAATGCTGCTTCTACGGCGGCATGCGCTGCCTGAGCTGCCATCTTGCCGCACGACATTTCTATATCATTGGTCATGATGACCATCTTATACATTTTTCAGCCACCCTTTTGCCAGCTCCTTTGCTTTGTCCCATGCGACTATGCCCTTTATGTGAATTTTTCCATCTTTTAACTCCACATGCTTTAAAGGAATTGCACAGTAATCTTTCCCTTTCTTTATTATGAGCATGTCTTCATAGAATGATATACTCTCTCCTATTTTATTTCCATTTGCATCGACAACAAATCTTGCAAGGAGAGCAAATCTCTTTCGCATATTATTAAATATCTCATTTTACTTAAACATGATGTTTGATTTCGCCATCATTGGCGCAGGCCCAGCGGGCAGCATGGCAGCGCTGCAACTTGCAAAGCTTGGATACAGCGTGGCAGTATTTGAAGAGCATCCGAGCATCGGAAAGCCAGTAAGATGTGCTGGATTGGTTAGCGAGCATGTTATAAAAATGCACAATGAAGGCATAATAAATGAAATTAAAGGTGCAGTAGTTGTTTTTCCAGATGGAAAGGAAGTTGTTATAGGTGGAGATAAAACACATGCTTTTGTCATAGACCGCTACATTTTTGATGCAAGTCTGGCAGAAAAGGCTATGGCAGCAGGCGCACAATATTTTTTGGGCAGAAAAATTAAAAAAATTTTGGAAAGAGAATATTTTGAAATAGAAGGAATTAAGGCTCGCTACATTATAGGAAGCGACGGTCCAAATAGCATGGTGGCAGAGCGATTCAACATGGGGAAAATAAAATTTTTCAATGCTATTCAAGGATACGGAAGATATGATGTGGATGAGGGCTTTGTAAAAATTTTTTTAAGCAATGAAATTGCACCAGGCTTTTTTGCATGGATTATCCCTGCCGAGAGAGCAAGAATAGGACTGGCAACGGTGAAAAAGAATATTCGCTTTTATTTTAACTCATTTTTAAAGAAAATTGATGCAGAGGTGGAGGAAATAACAGCGGGGCTCATTCCTTTTGGATTGCGAAAACTTGCATCAAAAAAAGTGGCTTTGGCGGGAGATGCAGCGGGGCAAGTCAAGGCGACGAGCGGCGGCGGGATATATGCAGCTTTAATGGCTGCTTCAACTCTTGCAAAACATGCTGAAAATTTTAGGGAATATGAAAAAGAATATATGGTGGGTGTAGGAAAAGAATTGAAGAGGTGCATTTTAATAAGGAAAGTTTTGAATAAAATTGGGGATAGAGGGCTGAATAAAATAGCGGGCATTGTCGAGGAGAATATAGGGCTAATAAACAAATACGGGGACATAGACTATCCATCAATTGTGATAAAGGAGATATTGAAAAGACACCCTTTAAAATACACTATTCAGGCAATGCGAATAGTCGGTTGAGAGCGAGAGCAAAGTTAAAAATAGCGAGAGTATATATTTTTTCGATGGAGTTAGTGGAAAAATACAAGTATTATAGGAAAAGAAGTATGGAATTGAACCAAAAAGTGATTGAAAAATGCATTACAAGAAGATTGCTAGAGGAGGCGGGAAAATATTTGGGAATTTTGAGAAAAGATACACTCATTTTTACTTACGAGGAAGAAGTCAATGTACTTATGGATTTTGCGTTACATGAAATAAAAACAAATGGAAAAAATGCAATCCAAAATTATAAAGATGTGTTTGGAGGAGAGGATGATGTTGAAAGAGAAATACTGGAAGCTTTTATTTCCTCCTATACTTCTCTCTTTAAAATAGTTGATATTTTTAAAGAAGAGTTTGCAATATTGATAAAGGATGTGTTTGCTAATAGGAAATTGAAATTGATGGATATTGGTTTTAGCCAAACCGCATCTAAAAATTTGCTGCTTTTTATTAGAGTCATTCCATTTCAAGAATTCAACACCACATCTGGAATAGCATTTGTTTTTGAAGGCGAATTAATAGGTTATTTACTGCATAGATACAAAATATTTATGAAAAAAATAAAAGAAGGGAGCGAATCAATGAAGCGATTTTTATGCTTTTATAGATTAAACAAGCGTTTTGGAATAGATGTCTATTATAGGGGTGTAAAATAGTGCTCCCGTCGGGATTTTCAGGCATGCTTGCCTGCAAGCCATTTGCAGACAAGCCATGCATTTGAACCCGAGTCTTCGGCTTTCTTCGGCCCCTTTCTTAGGAAGAAAGGTATTCCTCGAGAGGCCGAAATGATTAACCGGGCTACACCACGGGAGCACACTCGTATATGAAAAAAGATTTTTAACTATTTCTATCCTCTCGATGCCACATTTATTATTTTAACATGCTTTCCTTTTATCTCTTCCTTGCATGGAATTGGCTCTCCATCAACAATAACAATAGAAGCATCTACAAAAAAACCGAGCTTTTTCAGCAAATCTTCGCCAGTGATTGCATCCTCTACTTCCATCTCTTTTTTCTCGCCATTAATTTCTACTTCAATTTTCATAGCAAATTTAATAAAAATGCATGGATATTAATCTTGCGCTGGGATAGCCTAGCCCGGAAAGGCGGCGGCCTCGAGAGCCGCTGGGCGCAAGCCCACGCAGGTTCAAATTGCAACTTGTCTGCAAGTTGCGTTTCCAAGCAGGCAAGTTGCTTGAAAATCCTGCTCCCAGCGCTTATATTTTTTTAATTTTGCCAGAAACTTTCTTTGTAAAGTGAATTACTTATATGCTGTTTTCCTCTGAGATATTATTTCCACATATATTTTTCTTGCAACTTTGTCCACTCTAAAAATTATTCTGATGTTTCCAATTCTATAACCGTTGAGGTATGAACTTAATCTCAAATTTTTAATGATTATAAGCAATTAAGT
>JAGGYX010000068.1 GCA_021162305.1 Thermoplasmata archaeon
ATTTATGATACCATTGCCTCACAGCTTCATGACTGAACTTTTCAAAATCTCCGAGGAATTTGCTTGTTTTCCTCAAGGAAATTCCTGCATAGTAGAGGATGGTAGCAATTAGCTTAATTTCTATTTTCTTTTTATCCCAGCGAAAAATATTTTTCTTTTAACTAATTCCATTAATTGGTGTAGCATTTCTATCCCCTCCTGATTCTGTATCAGGAAGGGTATTTCTTATTTTTTAAATTTTCAAATTCTTGACAGCCCCTAAGCTCTTTAGGCTAAAAAATAAATAATGATATTGGAATAATTGTTCATGAAAAAACTCTGCATTATTGTAATATCTCTATTGCTACTCACAAATTTCAGCGTTGAACTAAAAGCTGAGAAACAATGGAAAATAAATGAAGTAATGAATTCAATAACAAAAGAAAAACTGGAAACTTATCTTAAGGATATCATCTCTTTTGGTCCTCGTGTTACAGGAAGCGAAGAATGCAAAGAAACTGCAAAATATATTTATGAATGCTTTTCAAACTTTAATTTAAAAACAAGATATCATGACTGGTCTGCTTCAGCCAATTTTAAAACATATGAAGGACAGAATGTTGAAGGTGTTTTGGAGGGAGATGAAAAAATCATTGTCTTTAATGCCCATTTTGATAGCGTTGCCAATACAGTAGGTGCAGATGATAATGCTGCAGGAGTTGCAGCGTTGCTGGCGGTGGCGGAGGCGATGAGTAAATTTGATTTTAGGCATACAATAAAGTTTGTTGCTTTTTCTGGAGAAGAGCAAGGATTGCTTGGTAGCAATGAGTATGCGAGGGAAGCTTATGAAAGAGGGGATGAAATTATTATTGAATTTAATGCAGATATGATTGGGCATGCTGAAAGTAAAGAGGGAGAGAGAAAATTTAGGATTTATGCAACAGAAGATGCAGATTGGATTGTTAGGAGAATTGAAGAAATAAACAATGCAACCATAGGATTTGAACTTGTGAAGGGAAATATAAGCAGAAGATATGGAGGAAGTGATTATCATTCATTTGCAAAATATGGATACGAATCAATAGCATTTTTTGAATATGAATGGAATCCCCATATGCATCAGCCAGCTGATAATTTCAGCAATGTAAATTTAAATTATCTTGTGAATACTACTCGATTGATAGCAGGAATAATGGCTTATTTAGGAGATGCTGAAATTGAAAAGCCTTACTTGCTTTTATCAGAGCCTAAAAGAGGAAGGATTTATTTCAATGGCAATGAAATTTATAAGCTAAAGAATACAGCAACTATAATTTTTGGAAAGGCTCTTATTGAAGCAAAGGCTAACTCACCATACAAAATTGATAAAGTTGAATTTTACATTGATAACAAGCTTTTATATACTGATTATGAAGCCCCATACGAGTATGAAATGAGCGGAATTTCATTTTGGAGGCATGAAATAAAAGTTATAGCATATTCAGGAGGAAAGCATTCCATAGATAGAATGCAAATTTTCTGGATTAATTTTAAGCCAAGACAATAATACTAATTTTATTTCCAGCTTCCTCCTTTTCATTTTTTGCTATTGCAGAAATTTTATGCAATCCCGCTGGCAAATTCAAATTTAGGAAAATATCTCCCTTTCCCTTGTAGATTTCCTTTCCATCTACTTTTATAATGCCAACATCTGCATCTATAATTTGGGCATATAAATCAAAGCATCCTATAATTACTGTATTTTGCAAATACATCACTTTTCTCCCATTTAAATAAAGCCCATATTTTGGCTCTTCAATATATCCTGCTATTTCACTTGCATATGGCATCTCATTTCTTCCAAGCCCTGCAACCCAAGCAATGCTTCTCCTTAAAATCCACCAGTTGTAGCTCATTGCACTTGAATTATTGCTAACCCAATTATAAATGAACCATGTAAAGCGCGAATTTCTTACAGGAAATTCCTCAACATATCCATCAAAAAAAGTATTTCTTTCAGGATGAGGTCCAAATAATACAAGCCTTCCCTTCCCATATGTTGAAGCAACCACTGCATACTGCCCCTTTATATCTGTAGTAACATTTTTGTATGGAATCCATCTGCCATTTTCCCATTTCCAATAATGCAGGGGTGCAATTTCCATTGGTTCTTCTGCATATGTTGCTAAAGGTATAACATCGCCCATTTTTCCATTTTTAAGTCCAGCTTCATACATTCCAGGACCTCCCCAGTATCTTATGCTTCTATTTGTGCCATAAAATCCATCAAAGATGGGAATCTCGCTATCCAAAATATGAATTTTTATAGGTGGCCCTCCATATCTCCAGTTTGATTTCCATAAATACTGCCATTCCTCCTCCTGCTGGTCATTCACATAAACATCTACAAGTTTTAAAACAGAAATGTCCAGAGGAGTGTTTAAGCTTATGCCTTCATTAAAACCCATTGAAACAAGATTTGCCCCTCCACATATGCCAACATATCCACCACCATTTTCTATAAACTCTATTACCTCCTCCCGCCATCTCATATTATATGCATCAAAATAAGGGCGACCGGAGCCAGGAACAACAAAAACATCATAGTTGTTAAGTTTTCCTTCAATTACATCTCTTTTATTAATAATCTCTGGTTTGATAATATAC
>JAGGYX010000087.1 GCA_021162305.1 Thermoplasmata archaeon
GACTATGGTAGGATTGAAAGAAATAGAAAAATATAATCTTAATGAAGAGGTTATAGCAATTAAAATCAGACTATGGTAGGATTGAAAGTTATTGTGGTTTGGCATATTCTAATTCAGATAATAGATTAAAATCAGACTATGGTAGGATTGAAAGTCGGTCAGATTAATCACAAGTTTAGTATTTGGCTTAATTAAAATCAGACTATGGTAGGATTGAAAGACGCCAGAGAGTTATCGTATAATTCAAATCTTTATCATTAAAATCAGACTATGGTAGGATTGAAAGGAAGAAAGGGAGAAATGGATAAAAGAAGCAAAAAAGAATTAAAATCAGACTATGGTAGGATTGAAAGACATTAGAACATATCGCAAAAGGTTCTTTCAAGAAAATTAAAATCAGACTATGGTAGGATTGAAAGTTTTCTTGATTATTTTTTCTATCTTCTTAACATTCTTAATTAAAATCAGACTATGGTAGGATTGAAAGCATTTAATATTTTAACATTCTTTGGTAGATACAAGGATTAAAATCAGACTATGGTAGGATTGAAAGGTCTATCTCTGGATTTCTGGTATATAGGCTGCCTAATTAAAATCAGACTATGGTAGGATTGAAAGATCGGCGTATAGTTTTTCCTTATTTCTATTTCCATGAATTAAAATCAGACTATGGTAGGATTGAAAGTTATACAGGAAATCTATAAGGAGGATATACTATCATTGAATTAAAATCAGACTATGGTAGGATTGAAAGTAATGTTTCCCTTCATGGTAAATTCCGGCAATTTGTATTAAAATCAGACTATGGTAGGATTGAAAGGCAATAGAAGCATCAATAAGGACAGGCAAAGATTTATTAAAATCAGACTATGGTAGGATTGAAAGGATTTTGCGTTATGTCGTTCTGCCCGCTATCCAATAATTAAAATCAGACTATGGTAGGATTGAAAGCTCTTATGTATGTCGGAAATCCATCTCTTACAAGATTATTAAAATCAGACTATGGTAGGATTGAAATATGTATATTGAAAATGAGAATGTTTTCATTCAGGCATATTAAAATCAGACTCATCATACCAAAATAAAATATATTGTTGCGGGATTATCATTCAATGGATTATGAGAAGCTTGGATTCAAAGCGGGCTTGGAAATTCATCAGCAGCTTGCCACCCACAAACTATTCTGCAATTGCGAATCTGAGCTTGAAGAAAATGAAAAGCTTCGTTTTGCTTTTTCTCGCCGCCTCCGTCCTGTGCAGAGCGAGCAAGGAGATGTTGATAGAGCAGCTATAGAGGAGGCAAGGCGAGGTAAAAAATTTTTGTATTATGCTGGCGAGAATGCATGTCTGGTGGAAGCTGATGAAGAGCCACCGCATTCTGCAAATGAAGATGCCATAGATGCTGCAATAATGGTCTCTCTTTTATTAAATGCTGATCTGGTGGATGAGATTCATTTCATGAGAAAAATTGTTATAGATGGCTCAAATACGACTGGTTTTCAGAGGACAGCTTTAATTGCTTTAAACGGTAGCATAGATGGAATCGGAATCGAAACGATATGCCTTGAAGAAGATGCTGCAAGAAAAATTGGGGAGGAGAGAAACGAAATAAAATATGCACTGGATAGACTTGGAATACCTCTCATTGAGATAGCTACAGCTCCTGATATAAAATCGCCAAAGCAGGCAATGGAAATTGCATTGAAAATTGGAATGCTGCTTAGAGCAATGAAAAGAGTCAAGCGTGGCATTGGAACAATAAGACAGGATTTGAATGTTTCAATAAGAGAAGGAGCAAGAGTGGAAATAAAAGGAGTTCAGGAGCTAAATGATATACCAAAAATTCTTGAAAATGAGGTGAAAAGGCAGATTGAATTGATTGAGGTGGCAAAAGAATTGAAGAGAAGAAAAGCAAAAGAATTTAAGGAAGAGATAAAAAATGTTGAAAGCATATTTGAAAAAACAAAATCTAAATTTTTGCAAAAAAACAAGCCAATTTTAGCATGCCGTCTTCCAAAATTCAAAGGATTGCTTGGAGGAGTAAAATATAAGGAGCATCGCCTTGGAAAAGAACTTGCAATGTATGCAAAAAGCAGAGGTGGAGGCATAATGCATTCTGACGAGCTGCCAAACTACGGAATAAGCATTGATGAAGTTAAAGAGTTAAGAAAATTTCTCAATTGTGGCAATGAAGATGCATTTATCATATCCGCTGGAAAAAATGCTATGGAAGCGATAAAAATTGCAGCAGAAAGGGCAAAAATGGCTTTAAAAGGAGTGCCAGAAGAAGTGAGAAAAGCGATGCCAGATGGAAGCTCGTCCTATATGCGTCCTCTGCCTGGAGCGGCGCGCATGTATCCTGAAACTGATGTTCCACCAATCAAAGTTGATAAGGGCAGAGTTGCAAAGATTAAAGCCATGCTTCCAGAAATGCCCGATGAAAAGATAAAAAGAATGATTGGGCAATATGGGCTGAGCAGGGAGGAGGCGAGGCAACTCGTTTATTCTGGCAGAGATGAGCTGTTTGAAGAAATGGCGAGAAAGCATGGACATGAAAAAGTTGTTGCGAGGATTTTACTCAATGTGCTTTCAGAAATGGAAAAGGAGGGCTATGATGTGAATGAAGCCATGGCAAGATTGGATGATGTCATGCATGGATTGGAAAAGAAAATGTATGCAAAAGAAGCCATAGATGCATTATTGCGTTATCTTGCAGCCAACAAAGGAGCAAGCATGGAAGAAGCTATTGAAAAATGCGGAATAAGGGCAATGAGCGAGGAAGAAATAAAAAGAATTATTAAAAAAATTGTTAAGGAGAAAGCAAATTTGATTGAAGAAAGAAAGGAGAAAGCAATTTCACCATTGATGGGCATAATCATGAAAGAGCTACGAGGAAAAGCAGATGGAGCATTGATAAATAAATTGCTTACTGAAGAGATAAAAAGAATTTTGAAAACACACGAGAAATAAATTTAAGCAATGCTGTATATTCTATTATGAAGATTTTGATAACAGGATGCAATGGTTTAATAGGAAAAATTTTGATGAATGGCTTGAAAGAGCATGAATTGTATGGAATAGATATAAAGGAAAGCGATGATAAAAGATGTTATAAAGCAGATATATCAAATTTTGATGAATTGAAAGAAGTTATTGAAAAATTGGATGGCATCGATGTTATAATTCATTTGGCTGCTGATGGAAGGCTTGATGCTCCATGGGAATCTGTATTGAAGAATAACATCATTGGAACACGCAATATATATGAGATTGCCCACATATATAAAATTCCAAAAGTAATTTTTGCAAGCTCGAACCATGTTACTGGAGGATATGAAAAAATAGATGGCATATATGATGGAATGATAAAGATAATGCCATCTCTGCATATAAGACCGGATAGCTATTATGCTACAAGCAAGGCGTTTGGAGAGGCTATAGCAAGACAATTTTATGAACAATATGGAATAAAATCAATATGTTTGCGTCTTGGAAGTGTGCTTGAGGATGATAACCCAAGTAAAAATGAACGCCATCTTTCAACATGGCTCAGCCACCGCGACTTGATACAGCTTTTTGAGAAAAGCATCGCCGCCAACGTTGATTATGGCATATATTATGGTGTATCCAACAATAGCCGTCGCTTCTGGGATTTGAGTAATGCAAAGAAAGATTTGGGATATGAACCCATAGATGATGCAAGCATATATAAAAATGAATAAAATAGATGTGGTGATAGCGTTTCTTGCCATATTCTCTATTAATCTTCTTTTAATTGATTCTGTAACAGTAATGAATGAAGAGCAAGAAAAAATAATCCAGATGGGGGATAATTTTATCGTTGCCATATTCTGGATAGAATTTAGTTATAGACTATGGCGAGCAAATAAAAAATTGGAATTTATAAAAAGTAGTTGGGCAGATATAATTGGAATGATTCCTCTTTCTTACCTTTTCTTGAGAATTTTTCGTTTATTTAGGGTGATAAGAATACTCAGAGTAACAAAGTTAACAAAAGCAACGAAAACAATGACAAGAATTGAAAAAATAAGCAACAGAATAAGAAAAGTAGTTAGAAAATTTTCGGGGTTGTCGAAAAATTAACCAAAAACAATCATGATTTATTGTTTCATCATCATAGAAGAATTGAATAAACTCGAATAGAATTCCTTTCTACATCGAGAGATAGAATGAAAAATGCAAATATTAAGA
>JAGGYX010000089.1 GCA_021162305.1 Thermoplasmata archaeon
GAATTATTTGATGATAAACTTTACAGGAAATTCAGAGGAGTAATAGAAGGAATATTTGGAGGATTGGAAACGAGGAGATTGTTATTCACGAGATATAAGAAAAAATCAATGAGAATGAAACACATAATTGCCATGGCAATTGTTCATAACATAAACACTTACATGGCAATTTCTTCATTCATTCTGATTTTTTCGACAACCTCTGAAAATCAAGCAATTTTATATGGCATAAGTTCAAGATGCATGTAAATGATCAATAAACTTGGAAAATTTTGATCGAAAATCGATGAATTGAACCGAGTTTTCACTCATTTTGGAAAACTCTGTATTTAAAAATTCCCTCGCTGGCACACACGCCTTCGCCGCTTTCACACCCGGAGAATTTATCTCACCCCTTGCCATCATTATGGCTGCCAGCGCCGCCGGAGTGGCGGTTGCCTCCCTCATTCTCGATGTGCCCGAAAATTTGTAGATGTGAGCTTTTCCATTTTTTGTGCCTTTTACTTCCACCATTACTGCCCCCTCCTTCTGGCACATCGGGCGTGCTTAACATTTTTTGAACTGTTGAGGAAATAAAGGAGGCAAGAAAATTGAAGAAACAAGGATAGAAAAAGCAAGTTAATTTCAGAAGTTAGATATGAAGATTTTGTTGCAGCCATTTAAGGAAGTAAAAGAATTTATGAGGAATTAAATTTGCCGGATTTGAAAGAGCGAAAATGATTTTAAGAAAATTTATAGCAATGCAGGCAAGCATAAAGCCGCATAAGTATGTGATAGATGAAGAACTTAAGGAAAAGATATACAAGTATTTCAAGATGACTATGGAGCGTTGGGGTTATGATGTTTAGGGGCTATCGTAATCAAAGAAAGTTAAATCCAAATCGTGCCAGTCATCAAAATCATTTTTGCCATGACTTCCATCTGAGTAATCAACAAGTATGTAGGTGTAACGATAGTTCATGCAGCTCTTGTAGGGGGTATATTTCCAGTAATCTAATTTCCAAGGATAAATTGTATCTGGATTATCGACGCCTGGATTGCTTATATCTAAACTATGTCCTGTTTCGTGCATAAAAACGCTTGCATACACTATGCTTCTATCAACAAAAAACAGCTGCCTGCATTTTTGCTCAATATACTTTGAAGATATTTGCCACATATCTCTCCTTATTGCATATCCATTGAAACCTGCATCATATACAACGACAGCGTAATGGAAAATCCCGCGCCTCCACTCATTTTCTCCATAATGAAGGAAGTATTTATTGTAGTAATCCTCTCTCAATTTCCTTCCACTCACCTCTGCAACAAATGGAATAATCTCGCCGCCGCCCATGCAACCATCATCAAGATGATAAACAATGTTGTGTTTATCGTAGGCGGTGCGGAGAAGCTCTTTGGAGCCATTGGGAAGCATGCTGGGCGGCTCGCCGTCGGGGCCCGCTGCCATCTGATCCAGTTCGATGAACAAATCCTTTCGGAAGGGGTCGGAGCCCCATTGGCTTGTGAGATACTCCTCGACGTTGTTTAAGCTATCGCCATCTGGGTCGAGGCTTGAATGATTTTCTGGAGTGAAAGGATCGTAAAACCATATGTCCTCGATTTCATCATTCCACCAGTGACGGAAGAAATAATGTCCCCATTTCCACTCCCATTCTATTGGCACGCCATCCTCATCAGCATCTTCTCCCCTGTTATCCTTTGTTGGATCGGTATGATATACATTTGTTTCCACCCAGTATGGAATGCCATCTCCATCATAATCATTCTGATATATGTCAAACCATATTTCGCAATCCCTATCATTTTGGTATATGCTGTTATCATCACATCCATTTGCTCTTCCATATCCGCTTAAATCTGGATATCCCCAGTAGCCTTCGGGTGGAGAAATATAGTCATCGCCAAACCAGTGCCCCGTTTTTATGCTATACACTAAATCTAAATCATAACTTTTTGGATAATCATCTATGTTATTATCAATATCGCATAGCTTATCCATGCCAGCATCAGCATCCCATAGCTGGATGGTTATATTAACAAACTCAACATCATCTGGAACATTTAGCGTAGCCTTCCAACTTTCATATACATATTTCTGATTTCTCCATACAGGGCTTTTGAATTCCTTGCCATTTATGAAAACCTTAACGTAAAAGTCAGGATCGCTATATCTATCTATTTTATCATATGTTTTGCCGAGATATGGCATTTCGAGAGAGCGAATAGCCTTTATTTCGACAGTAACTTCAATATCAACTAAGGGATCAAAATCCTGTTTTATGCTGGCATCGTTTATTTCGCCTGCAATTTTTCCTTCCTTCGGAAGAAAATTGCCGGCTGGAATAGCAATAAAAAGAGCAACGATGGCTATAAGGAAACGGTTTTTCATGCAGAAATAGGGCGGTGAGGTTTAAAAAATTTTCTGCGAGTGCTGCTGTGTTGAATAAATCGTAAATTTTTATTTTCTGGCATTACTTTATAGCTGGAGGGGATAAGGATGCCAGAAAGTAGAAATTGGAAGGAATATAACGAAAAATTGGTTAGAAGA
>JAGGYX010000091.1 GCA_021162305.1 Thermoplasmata archaeon
AGGATGGAAGGATAAATACAAATATGGGCAACGATGGGCTACAGAAACATTCTTTTCTGGAGTAAAAAGAATATTTGGAGAAACTTCCAAAGCAAAGAGTGTAGAGGGAGTTTTTCAGGAAGTGAAATTGAAATTTTTGTTCTATAACATATTGTTGAGCTTGTAAAATCGCTGCTTCTTTTTGATTGATTTATTTGAAAGAAGCGGCTTTTAGTAATTATTCAACAAAGCATTTTCTTTGAAGAGCTTTATAGAAATGTCTGGATTTTTTAGCAATTCTTCTTAAAACAATATACCTCATATACTCACCCCTTAAAATTTTCCAGTAATTTATTGAAGCAAGATATGCATATCTGAACTGCTTCCCTATTTCTTTTTTCCATTCTTTTTCAAAATCCTTCAATTTTGCCTTTCCTTCAAGGAATCTGCCGATAAATTGACTTGCTATTTTGGCGATGATCATCGAAGAAAATATGCCTGCGCCAGCTGCCGCCATGATATGGCTTGCTGAATCGCCCACAGAATAGCATTTTTTCCATATGATTTTGTTGGCATGCCAGCAGGGAAATATGCTCCTTTCCATTCACTTCCTATTTTTCTGAAGTTTGGAAAAGATTTTTTGAAGAATTCTGTTTTAAACGAGCCTATGCCAACATTCCAGTTTTTCTTTTTTGGGAAATACCATGCATATCCGTATTTGATAACATCATCTCTCAAAATTATATGTGCACAATTTTGTTCCATGTCAATATCCTTGCAATATGTCTGGGCAGCAAATCCTGTCTTTGGTTCTTTTACCCCCATATATTTTCTTACAACTGAAAAAACTCCATCTGCACCCACTATAATTTTTGCTTTTATTTTCTGAGGATGTAACACACCATTTTCAATAAACAAAACCTTTTCTCCCATTAAGATCTCACCATATTTTCTGGCCTGCCTCGCCATCCCTTCCTCCATTTCCAGTTTATTTAGAATAAGAATGGGAATCTCCGCATTTATTTCACCATATTTGGTATGGATGCATATATGTTGCAATTCTCTTTCTATTCCATAATCACAAAAATCATAAAATGAATATCCAGCAATCTCTGGAAATGTGATTTCACCGCATGGCTTTTTAAAAAATTTTGTATGTTCTTCCATGAGAATAAAAGGTATGCCATTCTCTCCCAAAAATTTTGCAACACTTAGCCCAGCTATGCCCCCTCCAACTATTGCAACTTCAGTCTTTTCCACAAACATAAAAACAATAAACTAAAAATGCTTTTATATTCCTGCCTTATTGTAAACATGATTGTCAGGATAAAAAACTCGAGTTTTGAAATAAAACAGGGAGACATAACCAAGGAAAAATGCGATGCCATTGTAAATGCTGCCAATCCTCGCCTCACGCCGGGCGGCGGCGTAAGCGGAGCTATCCACAGAGCAGCAGGACAAGAGTTATGGAAAGAGGCAAAAAAACTTGGAGGGTGCAAAACAGGAGAGGCAAAAATAACTGGAGGCTATAAGCTGGCAAAATATGTAATCCATACTGTTGGTCCAGTTTATAAAGGAAAGCCAGAAGATGCTGAGTTGCTTAAATCATGCTATTTAAATAGCCTTGAGCTGGCTAAGAAGCATGATGTCAAATGCATAGCTTTTCCAGCCATTAGCACGGGCACATATGGTTATCCAATGGAAGAAGCAGCTTATATAACCATCTCTGCCATAATAGAATGGCTTAGCAAAAATGATGTCGAAATGAATGTAAAACTTGTTTTATATGACAGGGAAGCATATGATGTACATGAAAAAGTTTTGAAGAAATTTATTGAATGACGCCTGACATATCAAGCTTTTTTATTTTTTTCCTGACATACCTCATGCATGAGATTGCAAAGATTATGGCAAGCAATACGCCAGCTACGCCGCCAATCAGCTCAAACGAAACGAGGAAATTATAAAATGAATGTATTGTCATTGCAATCATGAAAAATGGAAGAATATCGATCATCCTTTTTCCTTCAAGAATGGCTTTTCCATATCCATAGCCCGTAAAAGATGTTGCAGAAGCATGCAAAAGGAAACCACCTACTGTTCTTATAATAACAAGAATGGAAAACAAAAGCAATCCATATGAAAGGAAGGAAATTGAATAAAATAGATTCTCGGTAGCAGCAAATCCTAAGCCAGCTATGGCTCCATAAATTATTCCATCCTCTTCCTCATTTATCTCCCTTTTTATTATTCCAAGTGATAAGCCCAATGGTTTTGCAATTTCCTCTGCAAAAGGAGCAATTATCACTGCCATAATAAATGAATAGACTGAATAATTTCCTATTTTTGTTGCAAGGGAAATACCAAGCAATTCTTCCATTAATAAGGCGGCAATTATAGCAAGTGTTGCACCCCATAAAAAGGCTGCAAATATTGCCCTCCATGGCTCACGCTCGTATTTTTCAGTATTCCTTATCCATATGACATATACAATGGCGGGGGCAAAAGAAATTATGAAAAGCAACAATAGCTTCATAATGTTGATTTTCACACCATATAAATATGTTTATGATTTTTAGATATTCATTATGAAGACAGTGATTTTATCAGAATTGCAGGATTTTTCTCCACAAGCTTTAACCTTTATCTCATGCTTTCCTATGACAGTTTCATTCCAAATCCATGAATATGGCTTGCTATCATCAATGCTTTTTAGCTCGCTATCAACATAAAATTCAACTTCATCTGCATGATATGCCATTGCTTCCACAGTTATCTTTCCAATTATTACTGGAAAACTTGATGGCATAATTGCTCTATTAAATATATATACTCCATAGCTGGGTTTCAAAATCTTCACCTTTGGATAAGCATATAAAACAAACTCATCTATTATTCCGCCCTGCAAATCCTTTACTTCAAACTCTATCTCTGGCACATCATCCCATGAAACATTCATGATGCAATAATGATATGCCTTCTTGCTAACGTTCACAAAGCTTGCAGGCATCGGCGAATAAAGAGGGGCGCCCGCCCCGCCTGTGACGATGTATATTATTCCATTGATTGGGTTGGTTCGCTGGTAATAATGATTATGAGATTGGATGACGAGGCTTACATTACTTTTTATGAATAACGGCTCCCACACTTTTCTTATATCTTTCCTTGGAGCATGTCCGCCACTGCAATAAATTGGTTCATGAATGCATACAATTTTGAATGGTTTGCTGGATTTCAAATCATTTTCAAGCCATTTGTATTGAGGCGAGTTAGCGTTCCATGGCTCGTATTCATTCAGCATGATAAAATGGCATATTCCATAATCAAAGCTGTAGTAACGTTCATTATCTGGCAATGAAAATATTTCATAAAATCTGCTTGCATTTCTCTCATGATTTCCCAATATTGCAAATAAAGTTGTGTTTTGCATCAATGGTTTCATTAAATTTAACCAGTCATTCCATTGATTTGCTTGTCTTCCATCTGTTACCATGTCTCCACCATGGATTGCAACATCAGCTTTTTCTTTATTTGCTGCCATAGCAACCAAACTTGCATTTTTCCATCCATCCCATGTTCCCCTGCTATCTCCCATTATGAGGCATTTAAAATGTTTTTTTGAAAAACAATATGATGCAAGTTTGAATTCAAGCCACTTGCTTTCTTTTCCATCTGAAACAATTTTATAGTATCCTCTGTTAAAAGGAGGAGATATAACCAATTCATGGTGTTTGCTATTTGAATAATCATGTAGAACATACTCAACGCTATCGTTTCTATAAAAAATTGTATTATTGCCTGTTGGTATGCTCGTCTCCCATAATATTGTTATGCTATTATTTGTTACATTTTGAGTATATGGACCAACAACAATCTCTACTCCATGAGAATTGAATGCTCCAATTGAAGAAATGAATATCGTAGCCATTAAAATGACTTTAGCCTGCATAATCCCAATTATATGGGCAGTATTTAAATTTCTATCTCAAAATGAATAAAATGGCTTCAATTTTATCCTCATCACACCCATTTCCATACATTTTTACCTTTATTTCATGCTTTCCTATACTGGGCGATATTTCCCATTCATATGGTTTATTGTCATCAACGCTTTTTAGCTTGTCATCAACATAAAATTCAACTTTGCTGTAATTTCCTTCCACAACAACATTCATTTTTCCAATTATGATTGTTTTCTGACTTTTCACAATTTTTCTTCCCATAATGTAAAGATAATTCTCCTCGGGCTCGACAATGCCTCCAACTTTTATATGCAGTAATGGCGACCTCCACCATATGCTGCCCTTTATTTTTTCAATTCCATCAGTCGTATTCAATACTTCAATGTAATTCTCGTCGGTTCTCTCTCTTATTATTCTCAAATAGGAATGATTTCCATATTCATATGGAGCAATTATATTTTTATAGATTCCATCCACTCTTGCAAATGCAATGGCATATACGTCGGTAGCATTTTCTGGAATTTTTATTGTTTCTTCCCATATTTTCCCATCCCAGTATGTCCCGCCTCTATACATTCCTCTATATTCATCATGAACAACGCCTTTTATTCCATTTTCCAGAGGATTTCCTGAAAAGCTGTAGAGAATATAGGTTTCATCTACAACCATGCAACCATATACCTGCCATTTCAGTGTGGCATTTCCATATGAAAAAGAATTGTTTTCATTCATCCATAACAAATATGGCTGAGCCAAATCAGTTTGATGAAGAGCAAATTTTATTACCTCTGAGATGTAACCATGCTTTTCATCTCCAAATTGCCTTTCGGGCGGGTCTTTTATCCTCGACATCTCTGGTGATATCCAGAATATTCCACATCCATAATAATTGCCATTGTCCTCATCATCTACAAATTCATCTTCAGCAGGACATGCTTTTACATTTGCCCCATAAGCCCATGCAGCAATGCAGCCAGGCGCCTCATATCCTATTGTCGAAGGTATGGTTCCAACATTGCTTTCATCAAATTTTCCGCCATAGCCCCCCATGTATTCGCCAAGGCGCAGGCAGGCGGTATGATAAAAATTGAAATCTGGAGGAACATATTCATATTCCCTGCCAGAAAAAGGGCTTTTTGCAACTATATTTTCATGAGTGGAACTCCATGGATACAAAAGCATTCTTGCTCCACCATGAAAGTCGCAGCCCACCCTTATTGCATGATGGTTTATGAATTGCCATAAAGTTTTTCCATTCACACTTCCCCACAGTTCAGAATTATAGCCACGCCAGTCATAATCTGCCTCTCTGTTTAAATCCCATCCATTTGCATCTTGCCTGCAATGATTGTCGAAACCATATGGATTGTGACTTACTTCAATATATATTTCTCTATGGTCGAGAAGCCATTTTATCCATTTTTCCTCCATATTATCCATCATCCATTTTGTAAAATAGTATAAAGAGATGGTTCCAACAGTTTCATCTCCATGAGGACTTCCAAGAAATAAAACCTCGGGCTTATGCAATCCAAGGCTTTCATTTGTTATGCGAACATAATATAAATCGTAGCATCCCTCAACTTTTCCTGTTCCATACAATTCATTTGCTTTAAATATCTCTATATAGTTCGGATATTTCTCTTCAAGCTCTTCATACCATCCTACAAGTTCTTCATAGCTGGAAGGCTTTAGGTCTTCTTTAAATCCAAGAGCAAAGGCTGAGCTTAAAAGCAAAGCTGCCATTATAATAACAAATTTTTTCATAAGAGAAAATCAAAAAGAGACTAAAAACATTTTTCATTTAATGCTTTATTTCATCCCGTATGTATTTCATCATTTTTTTGATATTTAATGTGTCCATGAAGAAGTCAAAATCTTCTCTTTTGAATTCTCTCAGCATTACCAAAACTGCAAAATATATCATTACTCCAATAAATGCTACAAAAATAAGATGATACCATAGTCTAATTTTAATGATATCCTGCAACCAGTGCAGAGTAAAACCCATTACTATGGCAGCAAAAAGATGGTATAAAAGTCTTTTATTTCCCATTATGCCAGTGACTCGCCATGATGCAACTCTTATATAAATTAAACCCATTAAATAGGCTGCAACAGTAGCGACGGCGGCGCCCTTTATGCCCATACCAAATAGTTTCACCCCTATACTTTTTATGTCTTTCGGAATCAAAAGCAAATTTAGCAGGGCATTTATGCTCATCATCATGAAAATCATGTTGCGGGAATATTGGGGCATGTTCATTCCCTGCAGCTGGCTTTGATATGGTCTTGAAAGAGCATCAAAAAGCACGAAGAGAGGCAATATCTGAAGAACTGGTAGAGCAGGCATATATTTATCGCTCAAAAGCATATGTATGATTGGCTTTGCAAGAAAAATCATTGTTATTACAACTGGAAAAACTATCATGCTCAAGTAACGCTCAGATTGTTCAATGACTTTTTTGATAGCAGGTATGTCATTCCGAGCGTGATGCTCTGAAACGGTGGGAAGAAGAAGAATACCGAGAGAGGAAGCAAATAATATTACAAAGCGGGAAAGATTGAAAACAGCAAAATATTCGCCAACTTGCGTGGCGCTCCAGAAAAGCTGTATGAATACCTTATCAATATTGGTCATTATCAACCAAGAAGCACTTGCTATTGCCATTGGGCGGGCAAATGCCACATAACTCTTGAAATACTCCAATGATGGTTTTCCAACTGGATAATCTCTGAAAAATATGAAAGCAAGAGCGAAGCGAAATATCTCTCCAATCAGGTATGCATAAGCCAGCGCCAGCGGACCCAGCCCATTATAGGCAACAAATATTGTCGCAAGAACACGCACCAATATAAATGTAGAATATGGAATTCTTGCCTTTGCAATTTCCTTCCTTGCATTGAAAGTAGATATCATCACGCTTGAAAGTGTGGCAAGAGCGAAATAAGACAGCATTATATAAATTGCTTTTTCATTTACAGGGCTTTCAAATCCCCTATGCATGATATATCTCCATATGGCTATTGATAAAATTACAGCCAAGGCAAGTAAAGCCGTTAAAAAAGTTTTTATAATAGCATAGGTTGCAATGCAGTTTCCCATATCCTTTCCTTCTGAAATTCTTTTAATATGGGCTGCATTAAATCCAAGATTGCCAAAAATGGAAAAAATTGCTACAAAGCCATAGGCAAAGCCAACAACCCCATATTCCCATGGCTGCATGAATTTTGAAATAAATTTGAGGGCGACAAATCCAAGTATTCCATTTGCAAATTGAGTGATGACAATCAATGCTGACTTGCGGGCAATCATCGCTGTTTAATGATTTGATATATAAATATTTGAAGGTTTTTAGAAAAACCAGCAGGATTTATTGTTATTATGCAAAAGAAGAGCCCTGTGATAAAATCATCAAAGTTGCAGAAATTTCTGTTGAAGAATTTTTGAAATTATTAAGGGAATAGAACAAGAGAACAACATTTGACAGCACATCGCCAAGAGAATATGAGAAAAATGAGATTAGTATAGCGAAAGGATAATCCATAAATATTTCCATTTGATAACATGCCAATGAAAATTGTTTGCAGGTGCGAGGATATAACAGAGGAAGAAATCATTGAAACAATAAAAAAATACAATTGTCAGACATTAAATGAGCTAAAGCAGATTCTTCGTCTTGGAATGGGTCCTTGTCAGGGAAGAACGTGCCTGCCGATAGCTGCCCGCATCCTTGCAAGAGAGACAGGAAAAAATATTGAGGAAATTATGCCTCCAGCATCCCGCCCTCCTCTTGTTCCAGTTGCAATCTATATGGTGAGTGAAGATGAATGATAAGGCAGATGTTGTCATAATCGGCGGCGGCATAAATGGCTGCGCTCTCGCATACGAGCTTTCAAAACGGGATAAAAGCGTTGTGGTGGTTGAGAAAAAGCATATTGCAGCAGGCGCAACAGGCAGGTGTGGAGCGGGCGTCAGGCAGCAATGGTCTACCAAGGAGAATGCTTTGCTTGCCAAAAAAAGCGTTGAAATTTTTGAACAGCTCAATGAGGAGCTTGATGCAGATATAGATTTCAGGCAAGGCGGTTATCTTATAGCAATACATGATGAAGAAGACATGAAGCAGGCGAAGAAAAATGTTGAGATGCAAAGAAGCATAGGATTGCCAGTTAGAATAATAGATAGAGATGAGATAAAGGAGATTATCCCAATACTTGACCCAGATGGGATGGAGGCAATAGGAGCAACATTTTGCCCCACAGATGGACATGCAGATCCCTTTAAAACTGCATACGCCTATGCCATGGCAGCCATGAAGCGAGGGACAAAATTTTATAAATTCACAGAAGCAAAAAAAATAAAGACAAGGAATGGAGGCATAGAAAGCGTTGTTACAGATAGGGGAGAGATAAAAACAAACATTGTTGTAAATGCAGCAGGAGCATGGAGCAGGCAGGTTGCAAAAATGGCAGGGTTGGAAATACCAAATAAGCCTGTGAGGAAGGAAGCATTGGTCACAGAACCAATTAAGAGAATATTTGATGCAATGGTGATATCATTCAAACACGGCATATACTTCAGTCAGATGAGTCATGGACAAGTTCTTGGAGGCATACCCTCGCCTGAAGAAAAAGTTGGGTATTATACAGAGCCAACATTCTCATTTTTACAGCACATGGCTTATATGCTTGGAAAGTATGCTCCAATTTTAAAACAGGTGAACATAATGCGTCAATGGACTGGATTTTATGATGTAACTCCAGATGCTTTGCCAATACTTGGAGAAGATGCCCGTTTAAAGGGTTTTATCCATTGCCATGGATTCAGTGGGCATGGATTCATGATTGCACCCATGGTTGCAAAATTGTTGGCTCAGCTAATAACAGGAGAAAAGCTTGATTTACCAATAGATAGACTGAACATAGATAGATTCAAAGGAAAAGTTATCAAGGAAAAATCTGTTGTAGGATAGGCATAACATTTTTGAATTCAATTTGTATTTAGAATTGTGCCAGAAGTACTAAATAAATTGGAAAGGGAAATTGAGATTGTAGCAAGACATTTAGCAATACTGGACATAATAAGAAAGGATGGACCCATCGGAATAATAAAGCTTTCGGAGAAAACAGGATGGCAACATCATAAAATTCGCTATTCTTTACGCCTTCTCGAGAAAGATGGTCTCATAAAGCCGACATCAGAGGGCGCGGTAATAACACCCAAAACAGAAGAATTTATAAACGAGCTAAAAAATATGTTAATGGAAATGTTAAAAAAGCTTGAAAATATTTATAACAATGCGCCGCGGTAGCTCAGTTGGGAGAGCGTACGGCTGAAGACCGTAAGGTCGAGGGTTCGACCCCCTCCCGCGGCATTTTCATGTTCAAAAAAACTATTCTTGCAAGGTTGTCAAAGGCTGACTCCTTTTCTATACTCAATGCTATATTTGGAATTACATCTCTGTGCCTGCTTTTTTCAAGTGAATGGTATGCATTTGTTTTCATACTTCTTGCCGTGCTTGCAGATGGAATGGATGGTATTGTTGCGAGAAAATATGGAAGCAGCCTGCCCATAATAGATGAATTCGCTGACATGATTTCTTTCGTTGCAGCTCCTTCAGCCATTTTTTTCAATCACTATGGCTTGCTCGCCATTCCTTTCATTTATGCCTATGTTCTTGCCTCAATAATTCATTTGCTGAACTATCATTATGGAACAAAAGAAATATTTGTGGGGCTGCCCACGCCTGCGGGCGCCATCATTGTGGTTTCGATTTCCATTCTGTCATTTCCAGTGTGGCTGGCATGCATAATTACAGCTTTTATATCCCTCCTCATTTTTTTCCCGATTCACTATCCAAGAATAGAGGGAATGGAAAGAGTCATTGGGGCTTTTGTCATTTTCTTAGCTATATTTTTGGGATGTGGGTATCGAATATTTGTTCTTCTTTTGATTCTTTCAACCTTGGCGTATGTAACTCTATCGCCATTTAAGGTGAGATGATATAGCCACGCTTTCTTTTTCTCCATTTTCCCCATATAAGCAATAGCGGTGGTATCAGAAGCATGGTTGTGATAAAGGAATACATGATGGTTGTAGCCGTTATAAACCCAAATTGTTGTTCTGGAGGCATTGGAGAAAAAATTAAAATAACAAAGCCTGCAACTGTTGTCAAAGCAGCCATTAAAACAGCCTGTCCTGTATTTTCTATTGCCTCTTCAACAGCATGCAGAACATCACCTGTTGTGTCAGCGACAAGGCGAAAACGCTCTACAACGTGTATGGCATATGTTATTCCCAGTCCTATTGTTAAAGATGTTACCATTACTGTCATCACATTAAGGCTATAACCAGCAAGATATATTGTTCCCATTATCCATATGGATGATATTATAACTGGAAGCATTGTGAAAAAGCCCAGCAATGGTTTTCTATAAGCAAGAATAACAACTATGCCTGCAATCACAATGCATACAATTGTTGAGCTGAACTGGCTTCTTGTTAGAGAATTCATTATGGTATATATCAGAACCATGCTTCCTGTTACTGTCGCTTTTGCATTTCCATAATTGCCTACATCTCCTTTTAAATCCTCATATAATTTCTTCATAACTTCATTACTGTTTTCCAAATGAGTAAGCTTTGTATATATTCTGATGACAGATTCATCATATTTATTGCCGTTTTTATGAAGAACATTTCTTACTCTCATGGAATATTTTTGGTTATTATATAAATAATCGTAAAAGGCAACAATATCTTTCTCGCTTTCAGGAATTCCATCATTTCCAATATTGAATTTTTCCTTCAGGCTTTCATTTTCTTTTATGGCATCTTGCATCACGAAATATATGCTATCTGCTTTTATTCTTCCATCTGGCAATCGTGCAATATATTCATCATCTCCAATATTCTCCATCGTTTTCTTTATTCCTTTTAACGCATCCATGCTTGCAACATCACCCTCAATCAAAATATATTCCTGGTCTTCTCCAGCAGAAGGGAAATATTCTGGCAATTTTTCCATTGCTTTTATTGCCTCGCTATTCTTTGGCATGAATTCTTCAAGGCTGAAAGAAGTTTTTACATTCACAGCTGCCATTCCCATTGCAAGTGTTATCATTCCAACAACTGCAATAACTTTCGTTGGATGTCTGCATAGAATGTTAGATAATCTTTCCATTATTTTTCCTGCTGAAAATCTGCTTTTGCTTCTTTTAACATATATCTTTTTCTTTCTGTCAAGCAAATATCTTAAAGCAGCTTCAAAAGTAATTGCTATTATAAAAGTGTATGCTATTCCAATGGCAGCCAGAATCCCAAAATTTCTGATGCTTGGAATGCTGGCTGTCAAAAAAGAAAGAAATGATACTGCTGTTGTGATTGTAGCCAATATTAAAGCCAAGCCAATCTCTTTTATTGAATTTGATATTGCTTCTCTCACACTTTTCCCATTCCTTACTTCATGCAAATAATTATGGAAAATGTGAACAGAATAATCTACGCCCAATCCAAGCATCAGCGGGACAAGAGCTATTGCAAGCGTATTGAATTTTATTCCCACTAAAGCCATTGTTCCAAAAAGCCATATAATGGCAAGGCTTAAACCCAGCAGGGAAATAACAACATAAGATGGCTTTCTAAAGTTTAGAAGCAAGATTGCTATGATGGCAATAAAAATTCCTGGCACTATTATCCTGTTTGACTTATCTGTTAAATCATCTATTTGGTATGATATCACACTTGAGCCAGTTATCTCTGCCTTAAAGCCTTTTTTATTTGCCTCCTCTTCAACAACCTTAACAATTTTTCTGCTAACATCTTTCATTGAATCCATGGATAGGCTTCCATTTATCTGGGCTATCATTAAAGTTGCTTTTGCTTTTCCGTCTTCAAATGAAAGAAACATTAGAGCAGAGTTTCTCAAATCATTCATAAAAGGCTGCTTTATAAGAAAGTCCCCATTGATGGCGAGTGTGTCCACAATTTGCCATGCATTATTTAAATCAGTAAATGAAAGACTCTCCCTTTCTTCAAGCATTGCTTCTATTGCTTCCATCGACACATTATAATTTGATAAAATTCGATTTGCAAAATTTCCAAGGAAGCTATTCCCAATAAAATTTATAATGGCTCTTAAAAGCCCACCATTTAAAGCAAGAGGAAAGGGCATCGCTACTCTGCTCCCTGCCTCAATGTCATACAATTTTGCAGGGAGCGAGGCATTGGCGAGGGCGGGCGCGATCCCGTATTTTGAAAGTTCCTCTCTTGAGATATTTAGAACAATTTCGTTTTTATTTGCATCGATAAAAACACTTGCATTTAAGGGAAAGTCCATATATTTCCCATCTTTTCCAATCCATATATATGGCTTCGCCTCATTTTTTCCAATACTCCTGAAATTTTTCAAGCCTTTTCCAACCTCCCATTGAAATGATGAAATGCGGGTGGAAATCATATAACTCAAATTTAGCTTTGCTGGATCCACTTTATTTTTAAATGAAACAAACCACTCAACATTGGCAAATTTTGGAACATTTAAGCCTGCAACATCTATTTTTATTATCAAATTCTTTTGCTCTGTCCTCATTTCAAAACCCGTTATATCAGCAAAATCGTATTTTGCATCCTCTGCATCAAATGCTGTTATGTTATTATTGCTGAATAACAAATCTTTGAAAGCATTCTCTATTTCTTCATTGCTGCATTCGTCCATGCTTTTTTGATATTCTGTTCCACATATTGCAGAAACAAAATTTCCAACTCCTATGCATTCATCAACACCTTCTATTTCTTTTATTTTCTTTCCAATATAATATTCCTCTTTCAATGCTTTGCCATCAACAACATTTTTTCCATGGAGAATTATCATCACAGGCTCTTCATTCTCTCCAAAATATTCATTTATTCTATCACTTGCTCTCACCATCTCGTTATCTGGCATGAAGTCACGGGTTGATGTTCCCATCTTTAGGGAGGGAATAAAACTTGCAAAAATAAGTGTAATCAGGATAACGAAAGCAATAACGCTTTTTGGTTTCGCTTCGATGAAAGATGCAAGCTTAGAAAGCATGGTGGAATATGTGATTTGCATATATAAAAATTATGTGTTGTATGATTTACATGAAAAAACATATATACTGGATTTTATATAAAATCAATGGCTGAACTCGAATTTTATGGAAGCGCGACTGTAGGAGAAAGGGGTCAAATAGCATTGCCAGCGAGTTTGAGGAGAGAACTGGACATAAATGCTGGAGATAAAATATTAATATTTGGGAAAAAAGAATGGAAGAAATGGGGTTTTATGGCAGCTAAAGTAGAAGTTCTTGAAAAATTGCTGCAGGAAATAGAAAAGGAAATAAGAAAGCTAATGGAAGGGGCTAAGAATAATAATAAGAATCCTTGAAGAAAGTTAAATCAATGTGGCTCCAATCATCAAAATCATTTCTTCCATGGCTGCCATCAGAATAATCAACGAGCTGGAATGCGTAGCGATAATTCAGGCAGCTTTTGTAATTGCGATAAATCCAGTAGCCTCGCATCCATGGAGCATTGCAGCTTTCATTGTCAATGCCAGCAAAAGTATATTCAAATAAGCCGAGAGTGTGACCAAGTTCATGCATGGAAAGACTTGCGTATGCTTTTATTCTTGCTTTTCCAACTCTCCATTCATTTATGTATTTGCCACCAAGCATGAATGAATCAAGATTATCCCAGCCAACAAAAGCGTGTCCACCTCTTGGAAAAGAGCTTAATTTTCCTATAACCTCGTAGTGGAAAATGCCGTGTTTTATGTTATCAATATCATCATCCAGAAAATATTTCCAGTAAATTTTCTTCAGATCATTATAATAAAGACGCTCCTTCATAGGAATCTCATCATCAATAAAAACATGTATGATTATGTTATGGGCAGCGAAGGCATTGCATAGCATTTCAACGCTTTCATTTGAAGGCTTATAATCATGCATATAATCAATTTCAAGAAAAATATCTTTGGCAAGTGGATCAGAAAGATTTTTTGTCATATAATATTCCTGCAAATCTGTTAAGCCATCTTTGTCATAATCAATGGAATGATTATCCCATTTTAATGGATTGAATCCATATTTATCTTCCCACCAGAATGGTATGCCATCGTTATCAGAATCTTCCATTGCATTGTCTGCATATGGACTTGTATGATATATGTTGCTCTCTTCCCAGTATGTTAAGCCATCACCATCATAATCATTATATGTGATATCAAACCATATCTCATAGTTTTTAAATATGATGTGTCCGTAGCCATCGCTGTCGCCAAGCCAGTCATCTCCATACCAGTTGCCAGTTGCCAAATCATAATGTATGCTTTTTCTCTCACCATCAATGCTTATTTCTATTTCTACAATTTGCTTGCTATCATTAACATTTTGAATTGCCTTCCAATCTGGTCGCACATCTCCTTTAAATATACTCTCATTTTCCTTTCCGTCAATGCTTATTTTAACTTTATATGCTTTGCCATCCATACTCCTTACTCTTTTAACAACAAAAATTGTTTTTATATCCACCAATGGGTCAAAATCATCCTCGCTAATTTCATTAAATGAATGTTCTGGATGATGTAAAAGAATGCTCTTTCTCACCTTTCTTTTCTCCGTGTCATTTTCTTCAATTTTGTTTATCGGTTTCATTATCCATGGAGTCTTCAGCACAATACTTTTTTCATTTTTTATTTTTGATGGAAAAACCGAACCCCAATAATTGTGGCGAGCATCACAATAAGAAAATTTTGCATGCAGATTATACATTTTATTTCTCAGGTCATTATAGTTAAAATGCATTTTTCTGCACTTTGTTGTCTCAATCCCAAATCTATTATTATAAATGATTGAGCCATAAATATCACAATTTCTGCAATTTTCATATTCCACTCCATACCTCATATCATGCAATCTCGTCTTTTCTATGGTGTTATTCTCGCAATTCATCATCCTGATACCAAAGCTTATGTAACTAATGTCACAATTCCTTATTGTATTGCCACTCGATGAAAGCATAAAAATGGCACACTCATTATTATTATTTTTATAGAAATTGCATCCTTCTATTGTATTGCCCGAAGCATTCTCCATATACACGGCGACGCCGCAGGAGCTGGCAACATCGTTCAGAACTAAATTTGATTGACCATAGCATTCAATGGCTATTCCACACTTATAAAAATTGCATGATGAAATTATGCTGTTATTCGCTATAAC
>JAGGYX010000041.1 GCA_021162305.1 Thermoplasmata archaeon
CAACTATATTTTATTGTGATTGAGATATGGAGGCGGGACTGGAAGAAATATCGATTCAATTTGTTTAATTTTATTTTAGTATGGACAATACCTGCCATTATTGGCGAAGCGATAGGTAGAATATTTGGAATAAAATTTTTAGGAATGGCTGCCGGCTTTATTTATTCATTGGCAAAGACACAATATGATTATTTAAAAACTAAAACCTGAATTTCTTTATCCATGCAACAGCTTCTTCTAAAGCTTTTCTTCTTTCATTATTGCTTGAGAATGAATGGTCAGCTTCAAACAACAAAATTTTTTTAGGTTGCTTTGCAATCTCGTAAATCCTTTCAGCATGATTTAATGGAACAATCTCGTCTTTTCTTCCATGAATTATCAATATATGAGATAATGTTTTCACCATTTCAAGCAAATCATATTTTCTGGCATCTTCAACAAAATTTTTTTCTATACCATCTATTTTATGTGGTGTGGACATGATAACGAGAGGCTTTATTTTATTTTTATATGCATAAGCTATTGCCACCATTCCTCCAAAAGATGAGCCAAATAACGAGATGCTCGCATTATAATTTTTCTTTACATATTTAACAACTTCATCCAAATCCTTCAGCCTGTTTGAAAATGTTGCCTCTTCAAATTTTCCCGTGCTTTCTCCACATCCTCTAAAATCGAATCTTACACATGATAAACCATTTTTGCACGCAAGCTCAGCCATTTCAACATATTTCATGCTATCCTTGTTTGAATACAATCCGTGACAGCATATGATGAAATGATTGCCACATTCATTTATAATTGCTTTTATTCCATTAATATTAGCCTCTAACTGCTTCATCTTCTTTTATAACAGCATCATATGAAATAAATATTTCTATGACTGCAAAAAGCATGGCAAAAAATAAAGAAAGCAATGAGACAAAAAAGATGGAAAGAATAATAAAGGTGTTTATGGAGAAGATGGAATGAAAGAGAAGCAATATTGTTGTCAAAACAGCAAACAGAATGCAAACAAGCATTGCCGACATGGCATTTCTTAATAGCAAACCCCGCCTTATCAATATGTCCAGCTGTTCTTCTGCAAATTTTGATGCCTTTTCCTTATTAAGCATTTCATAATGGAATGCCCTTATCCTATCTATCACCCTTCCATATCTGCTCTGAAGACTTAAACTAATCAAACCAGCTCCTGATAAAATTATTGCTGGAACGAGCGAGGATTGCAATATCTCAAGCAGATTCATGGTATTTATGCCAAGCTATTTTATATTTTTTGCCACCCCATTCTATTTCTTTTATGAAAATGGATGAAATCAAATTGTATGAAAGAATGAATGAAATAATAGGTCGCAGAAGTGAATGCACATACCATGGAAAAAATCTCTCTTTCTCATATTCCATTAATTTAACAAATGTTGCATATTCCTGCCATCCCCTGAAAAAATCAAATATGAGAGGAGAGAAAAGCATAAAGCCAATCAACGGATAAAAAAATACTAAGACAATGCCCGCCACAACGCCAGCACGCATTCCAATGTTAAGAAATAAAGCAATTTTCCACAGAGAAGGAAAATAATAACGAACCCACGCCATTTCTTTATTCATCCATTTGATTACCTCTTTCTCTTCTTCCGCCCCGCATATTGCCTGGGGCACAAAATTTATTTTAAATCCATTTCTTTTGACTTGCATTGTCAAAGTCAAATCATCCACTATGGCTCTTTCCCATATATTTTTTATCTCGAGTCTTTCAAAATCTTTTTTCTTTATCGCCGTGCTTCCTCCCCAAGCAAAATTGAAAGATGGATAGAATAAAATGGACGCCACACCAGCATTCCATACACTCAAAATTTTATTTCCATTTCCAAAATACCATCTGTAACTTGTGGCAATCGCTTTTTCTTCAATTCCTCCAACCAAATAGGAAAGCCATTTTTTATGGGGTTTGATGTCGGCGTCAGCAAAAACATAAATATCGCCATGACATTTTTCTATTCCTGTAAGCAGTGCTGATATTTTTCCACTACAATCTGGCATCTTTCTGCTTATTTCAACTCTCGTCCCATCATATTTCTTTTTTATTTCATCTGCTTCTTCTTTGCTATCAACAACAATTATAATCTCATATTCCTCATAATCCTGATTAAGAAAATATTCTATATTCTCAATATCTTTTCCTTTCAAAGGAATTATAATGCTCGCTTTTCCTTTTCCTTTTCTTGTTTTTCTATATTTTCTCCTTACAAAAAACCATGAAACAACTGATAGCATTCCTCCTGAAAAATTTGCAATCCCAGCAAGAATGAAAAACAACAATAACAATTGCATATTTATAATGATGCTATTATTTAAAATATTTTTTAATTCATTTAAATTTTATTTTAACTTCCATTTTATATTTCTCTTTCTCAATTCATTTATAAACTCGTCAAAATTTATAGCAATTTCTGGAGGATATGCTCCTTTTTCAATTTTTCCATCTTCCACCATTTTTGCGATTATGGAAGTAGGAAAAGCTGTTGTTCTTTGCATCGCTGAAAATATGCCATCGTGATAATCAATCAGGAAAGCTTCCATATTTTCAGAATAAATTTTTGCAATTACAAAATCTCTTTCATTTTTTGGCAGAGCTTTTTCCAGGATTTTCTCGCTAAATTTTCTTGCATCATCATCAAAAAATCCAAGTTGCTTGAGCAATAAAATTTTCTCACAATGTCCCTTATATCTTATTGTTTTATAGTCAAGCTCTTTTACTCCATGCAACGTTTTTGGCAAAGTTGATGTTCCACCATGTGTGTAAAAAGCCTCGAACTTTCTCCCTTCAATTTCTATTTCTTCCAAGCCTGTTAGCGATTCAACTCTCGTTATTTCTCCATTTCTCACTATTATTGCATCTTCAACATATTCATTTATAAGCCCATGAATTGAAAAAACCAAGGCATAGTTCAGAGGAGGCTTTGGATTCGCCGGAAGCCCACCAACCCTTATATGAATTTCTCTTGTTCCCTGCTCCCATAAATGATGGGCAACAACATTGCTCATGCCGGGCGCCAGCCCGCAATCTGGTATGATTGTTATTCCAGCTTCTCTGGCTTCTTCATGCAAAGCAAGCTCCTTTTCAACTATCCTGCTGTTGCCTCCAAGGTCGATAAAATTTGTTTTTGTTTTTATTGCTATTTTAGCAATTTTGTAGTTAAAGTCGTAAGGTAATGCACTTATGACGACGTCTTCGCCCTTCATTTCTTTAATCAATGCATTTGTATCTCTTGCATCCATGACAAAAAAGTTTGGCAATTCTTTTTCAAAAACATCACATATTCTTGCTTCTATTCCATTTTTTATTAAATCATGCTGTATTGCTACACCAATTTTTCCTGCCCCTATAACAAGCATAATTTTAATGCCATAACAATAAATATGATTTATCTTTTATTTTCATGGAATTTGGTTCATTGCTTATACCACTTGGCTTGGTTCCATCGATGTTTATATTATATTTTATGGTGGGAAGATATGAAGGAAAATTCAGGGAAAAGAATATTTTGTTGGCTTTCGTGATTGGCTTTATTCTTGGCTTATTCATATATCTAATTGAAATGGGAAATATTCCAGTTGGAAAAAAAATTTATTTGTTTGATATTTTCATAATAGCAGCTGCTTTCTCTTTTTTGGAACAGACAGCAAAGCTCATGGTTTTAAATGCACGATTTTTGAAGGATGATGCCCTTCCATTATATGGCGTCGCCATTGGAGCGGGCTATGCATCCACTTTTGCTCCCATATTTATAAGAAGTATAGAAGTCAGTTTATATGGAATTGCCATAGCAATAATTCCAGTTCTTGTTTTATTGCTTACGTGTTATTCAGCCATCCTTATTGCAATAGGAATAAAAAAGGACAAAAAAGCAATACAATTTTTCTATGCATACATATTTTCATTCATTGTATGGATTCTTTTGCTTTTGTTATTCAATTTTAAATATCAGCCACTTCAATTTTCTCTTCTTTTTATCGCAATTTTTGCATTGACAGCATTTGCTGTCTATCATGCATATTATAAGCTCCTTCCCTTCAGTATGCTAAGGAGACAAGAGTTGAAAAAAATCTTGTAAAAATTTATATATAAACAAAGAATAACTCCATATATGGATAGAAAAACATTGCTTAAAGCGATATTTGTAATCTCACTGCTATATTTCATTTGGCTTATAATGGCAGTTGCAAATGAAACTTTCTGGAGTTACAATTTATATCTTTCCTTTAAAACATGGAGTATAATTGGCATAATAGCATATGCAGCTTTTATAATCATTGAGGTTTTATTGTATATTACCGCTCCAAAAGAAGAGGAAGAGGAAATAAAAATTGTTTCAGAAGCAATAAAAAAGATAGTATGCAGCAATTGCAAAACAGTTTTTACCATAAGGGATACGGGAGTGAGACCATTGAAATATAAATGCCCCAATTGTGGAATGGAGGGAGTGCTTAGAGGAAAAAGTGTAAAGGGGAAGCGTCTCGCCATAGAATGCGATAAATGTGGAAATGAGTTTGAAATTTTTGATACTGGAGAGCGTCCTCTCAAATATAAATGCCCAGTATGCCATTATCAGGGAGTATTGAGTTGATGTTGAAAGCAAGAGTGGAAATAAGGCTCAAAAAAGGCGTTGTGGACCCAGAGGGAAAGAATGTAAAAAAGGCTTTGAATTTATTGCATTTCACCGAGGTTAAAAATGTTAGGGTTGCTAAAATTTTTGAAATAGAAATGGAAATCACGGATGAGGAAAAAGCAAGGGAAAGAATCGATGCCATGTGCCGCCGCCTGCTTGCAAATCCAGTAATAAATGATTACAAGATTGAGATAATAAGGGAAAATGATTGAGCATTTGTTAAAAAAAGATGGATATGTTTATAGAATTGATTTGTTAAATGCGAGTGATGAGGAGTTGCTTGAGATAAGCCGTAAGATGGGGCTTGCTTTAAATTTATATGAAATGAAGAAAATTGCTTCTTATTTTGAGCAAAAGCAACGCATGCCAACAGATGTGGAATTGCAGGCGATAGCACATGCATGGAGTGAGCATTGCTGCTATAAGTCGTCGAAACCATTACTGAGAAAATATTTATACAATATAGGCAAAGAAAAGGTTATTGCGAGAGAGGATGCAGGTGTTGTTGAATTTGATTCCCGCCATTACTATGTTGCCGCATTGGAAAGCCATAACCATCCTTCTGCCATAGAACCATATGGAGGAGCTGCTACAGGCATAGGTGGAATAATAAGAGATGTTCTATGCATGGGAGCAAAACCAATTGCATTGATTGACCCTCTTTTCTTTGGAGATTTGGACATGAGCTACGATGAGCTGCCAGAAGGCATAAAACATCCTCGCTATCTTTTCAAAAGGGTTGTTGAGGGAATAAGAGATTATGGAAATAGAGTTGGAATTCCTACGGTGGCGGGAATCGTATATTTCCATCCTCGCTATACCCAAAATTGCCTCGTTAACGTGGGTTGCATTGGAATAGTTGAAAAAGAAAAAATGGTGAGGAGCAGGGTTAAGAATGCAGGCGAGGTTTACATATATGCAGGGGGGAAAACAGGAAGAGATGGCATACATGGCGTGACATTTGCTTCAGAAGAGCTGAGAAAAGAAAGCGAGGAAGAATCAATGACAGCCGTGCAACTTGGTGACCCCATAACGAAAGAACCTCTCATCCATGCCGTTTTAGAATGCAATGAGCGTGGCTTAATAGAGGGCATGAAGGATATGGGCGGCGGCGGGCTTTCATGCGCAGCAAGCGAGATGGCATATGCTGGCGGGCTGGGGGCGGAAATATGGCTGGATAAGGTGCCATTGAGAGAAGAGAATATGCAGCCATGGGAGATATGGATTTCAGAATCACAGGAAAGGATGCTGTTGTCTGTTAAGCCTGAGAATGTTGAGAAAGTTTTGGAAATATTTGATTCATGGGATGTTGAAGCCGTCGTTATTGGAAAAATTGTGGAGGGAGGAAGAATCAGGGTATATTACAAAGGGCAGCTTGTTGAAGATGTTGACCTTGCTTTTAGAGTGGCTGGAATAGAGTATATGAGGACGGTGAAAAATCCCTTGATTAAAGAAATCGAAGCAAACTTTGAAATGCCAGATTTGGAAGAAATGTTCTTAAAAATTCTTGCCTCTCCAAATGTAGCAAGCAGAGAATGGGTGATAAGGCAGTATGACCATGAAGTTAAAGGCGGGACAATACTCAAACCATTGCATGGATTTCCTTATTCAAGCCATGCTGATGCTGCCATAATAAAACCTTTGGGGCAATCGTTTAAAGGACTTGCCATAACGACGGATGTAAATCCATATTATACGAGCATAAATCCATACTGGGGGACTGCCTCTGCCATTGATGAAGCTATTCGCAATTTAGCAAGCGTTGGAGCAAGAGCAAGCTCATTTTTAGATTGCCTCAATTTTGGAAATCCTGAAAAGCCAGAAAGAATGGGAGAGTTTCATGAAAGCGTTAAAGCATTGCATGATTTTGCTTCTCGCCTCAACATTCCCTTCATATCGGGAAATGTCAGCTTTTATAATGAATGGCATGGAATGGCAATCCCGCCGACGCCAACAATAATGGCAATCGGCATTGTGGAAGATGTTCGCAAAATAGCAACTCCTGGATTTAAAAAAGACGGAAATGAAATTTATTTGATAGGAGAAACAAAGAGGGAAATGGGAGGGAGTGAGTATTACAGGGCTATGAAAATTAATGGCGGAGTCGTTCCAAGGAGCGATGCAGAAGCAATAAAAAAAGGAATGGAAGCAATGGTGAAAGCAATAGAGAATGGAGTGATAAAAGCTGCTCACGATGTTTCAAATGGTGGAATAGCTGTAGCTATAGCAGAGATGGTAATAGCTGGTAAAGGAGCGAGAATTGATTTAAGCAATATTGCAAATTTAAGGAGCGATTTCAAGCTATTTTCGGAAAGCAATACAAGATGGATTGTTGAAGTGGAAAATGAAGAAGAATTTCGTCATGCATTTCAAGAATTGCCTTTGTATAAAATTGGAAATGTTGAGGGAGATGGTGTTGTAATATATGATAATGGAAAGAAGCTGATTGATTTATCAAAAGATGATGTGAGAGAGGCATGGGAGAGCTTTTCTCATAGCCTGTAGAAGGCATCCAGTCAAAGTTAACCCATGGAATTGTTATTCCTCTAACAATCTTTATTCCAAAAATTGGTTTTGGAATCGGGGCATGCCAGTTATTCCAGTAATTGCGAAGCCATAAGTTAAAGGAACAATCGATGAAGAAAGCCTGTATGCCTTTTTCCTTAACAAAAAAATTGTTCTCTATTCTATTTCTGTTTGATTTTATGAGAAGCAGGTTCATTATGTTGTGTAAAGAGTTATTTCTCATCTCAATTTTATTTGAAGAAAATAATGTAATGCCCGATATGGTATTTTCCACTCTGTTATTCAAAATTTTTCCATTTCTTGCAAAATAAAGCATAATTCCACTTTCTCCTGTCTCATCATTTTTTATTTTATTTCCAATGATTGCAAAATTTTTTGATGCAAAAAAATTGATGGAATAAGAGTTGTTTATAAATATATTATTTGAAACATTGCTCTCCGATTCAAAAATAATGGTTCCATATCCCATTCTCTGTTTTTCTTCTCCTGTTATGGTATAACATGAAATGTTTATGAATTCATTTTCATGGATTGTGCCAGAGGATGCCATTGCCAAGATGCCATTGTCACAATCTCTTATGATGTTGTTTTCAATGGAAGCATTTTCTACATATAGCATGGCTATTGTAACCCCAATAGGAATGCGCTGATTCTCTTCCATCCTGTATCCTTTTATATTCCTTATCTCATTTTCTTCTATCTTACCATTTTTTGAAGAATACAGGATAACGCCTCCAAAATTTGAATTTTCCAGAATATTTTTTTGAATCATGCTATCATCACAGAATTCAATGATTATTCCAACACCCATAGGATATGTTATTCCTTTACTTTCTCTTAATCCATAT
>JAGGYX010000212.1 GCA_021162305.1 Thermoplasmata archaeon
AAAATGCATTTCCTTATTTGCTGTTGTATATTTTCAAAATAACTCTTTTTCAATCTTTTTGATTCCTCAATCAGTTTTTTATAACTTCCTCATATTCAATTTCCAATTCTTAATCTTCATTCCATTCTATGCCTCTCATTTTTCCTTCAAATTCACAAAATGCAATAAAATTTTATATCATGCATATTTTTCAGTCAATGCGTGGAATGGCAATAGTAATGGCATTGATTATACTTGCTCCATATGCTGGCGAAGGAACGATTCACAATTCTGTTACAAAAAATGTTGAAAATGACTTACTTGCAGGAGGATGGATTGAGGAGATAGATGGAATAAAAATTCTTCATATTAGCGGGACAAACTATGAAATGGGTTATCAACATGGTTATCTATTAAGAAATGAATCAAGAGAAAATTTGAGGGCTATTTTGAATGATGCCTCCAAATATGGATTTACGAGGCAAAAGCTTTTGCAAATGTGGAATATAACGAAAGATTACATACCTCAAGAATATATACAGGAGCTGCACGGACTTGCAGATGGAGCTGGCGTTTCATTTGAAGAAGTTGCAGCAGCTTATATGGCAATAATTTCATGGGGTGCAAAATGCTTTGGAATTGCCATGTGGGGCAACGCCACCAAAGATGGAAAATTGTATTTCTTCAGAAGCTTCGACCTTCCAATGGATATGACTGACCCGCTCACGGGAAAGAGAATGCATGATAACGCTGTGCTAATTGTAAGGAAACCAGAGAATGGTTATGCTTCCATCACGCCATCGATAGCTGGCTCATTGCATGGCGGGGGCGGATTTAACGAAGTAGGCATAACCATTGGCATGCATACTTCCCCAAGCCATGATTATACATTTCGAGGCATTCCAGCCGTTTTTAGGGTTCAGCAGGTTCTTGACCATGCTTCGAATATTGAACAGGCAGTGCGTTATCTCGTAACAAATAGGACAGCAGGATGGACTTTTATTGTAGCCGATGAAAAATTAGGATATGCAGTTGAAACGACAGCAAGCCATTATTATGCTGGCACTTTCAATGATAGCGTTGAATCAACATCACCATTCTGGGAAATTAAAGATGTCGTTAGAAGAACAAATTTTTTTATTGCTCCTGAACTTGCCGCCACACAACGCCCCCATTATAATCCAGCGGGCATAAAAGGATTTATGAGGATTTTTAAAGGAGAGCCATATTTTGTTATATGGCGTAGTTATAAAGTCATGAGTGAGCTGATAGAAAAAAATTATGGCAGCTTCGATTTAAATACTTCCATGCAATTGTTTCAGCGAGGTTATAGAGGAGATACTGATTTGATGCTGAAGATTTTGATAAAGCTTGCAAAAGGAACCAGCTTTAACAGAGCATGGAATATGTGGGTGGCATGTCCTGAAAATGGTGACATTGTCGTAAGCTTCGCTCATGGAAATAAAATTGCTTTTGATATGCCATATCATTACTTTAATTTGTATAAATTATTAAATGAGCCATAGTTAATAAAAATGCAAGCCAATTTCCGTCATTTCTGACAATTTTCGCAATAAAATGTCTTTCTTTTATTGGGCTCTTGCCTGTAAAATTTTAATTTTGTCTTGCAGATTGGACAAAATTTTCTGTTATAAACCATGAGCATATTTTTTATTCCTCTACCATCCAATTTAGCTTTCAGAAAAGCATGGCTTAGCTCCTTTGTATGCTGGATTATAGCTTTCATTTCATTTTCATTTAATTCATTGACTTTCCTTTCTGGATTTATTCTCGCTCGAAATAGAATTTCGTTTCTTAAAATGTTTCCAATGCCAGCAAAAATATGCTGGTCAAGTAACAAATCTCCTATTTTTCTCTCTCCATTCTGCCTTATCAATTCAATTAGCTTTTCTTCATTCCAGTTAAATAGAGCATCTATGCCATATTCATTTAAAAGCATCTTCTCAACATCTTTCTTTCCTATCTCAATTATAGGTGCATTATATATACAAAAAGGCATCCATTGTCAAATTTTATATGGAGGCGGGGGCGGCGAGCTGGTTTTTCTGGCTTATATCTTATGCTTCCATACATCATAAGATGAATTCTTATAATATAGCCATTGAAATATAGCAGGATGTTTTTCCCATAGCTTGTCGCTTTTTCAAGTTTTTTACCTATGATTTCATCTATGCTAACATGCTGTTTCTTACTCTTTGTTTTTATTTCGCGAACAATATGATTTCCAAATTTATTCCATATTTGAATAGCTCTCAAACGAGCTGTTGGTCCTTCTGTCATGAAAAAATATTTGATATGCCTTATATTCTTTCTCATGCAATGCAGCAAATGCAACAGGAAAGCAGTGATATATATCCGTTACAATGGAAAATATCTATGCAGAGAGCATTTCATGGAGTTTGTCGAAAGGAGAATAAAGAAGGAAATAAGGAAGCAGGGACTTCCAAAAGGAACAATAGCAGTTGCATTATCAGGAGGAAAGGACAGTAGCATCACCGCCTACATGTTAAATAAAATATTGAAGGAGCATAGAGAAAGAAAGCTGGTGGCGATAACAATAGATGAAGGAATAAAAGGATATAGGGATAAAACAATAAAAATCGCAAAAAAGTTTTGCAATGAGCATGACATCGAGCATTATATTTTTTCATTTAAAGACTCCATAGGCTATACAATGGATG
>JAGGYX010000023.1 GCA_021162305.1 Thermoplasmata archaeon
ATTTTGTAGGAGTCGAGAAAGTAGAGCTATTTGGAAGATATAGCGAGAATGGAACAACATGGACATTATGGGCATCTTATGGATATGGTATATACAACGCGAGCAGCGGTGAATGGGAATGGACACTTGAAGATATGGATGTAGGTTACTATGAATTCTATACAATAGCAACTGACTATCTTGGAAATGTCGAGGCAGCACCACCAACAGCAGATACAAGCTGCCAGATAAAAGAATATCCACCATGGGATGTGAACATGGACGATAGTGTCAATGTGCTTGATATGATAATCATAGCACAGCACTGGATGGAGACGCCTGAAAGCCCAACATGGTATGATAGAGCCGATGTTAACAACGATGGCGTTGTAAACGTGCTCGACTTAATCCTCGTAGGACAACACTTTACATAATCTCTTCCCTCTTTTTTAATAATTTTTGAATGATTGGAAAGAAATATTATTAGCTTTTCATGGCAAAACAATAGAAAGGATAATGCTTTTTTATTTGCTCGAAGAATAAAGCAAATTTATCAAATGGAAAATTGAAAAGATTATGGTATGAATATGATAGGTATAGATTTTCATTCAATAGTATGGATGAATTTATTTTATAATATAATAATAGCTTCCTACTGAGAATGTTAGGTTTGTTCATGAAATAGAAGCAAATATCGAAAAGGCTTTTAATCACTTATTTATTTAAGTTATATGAAAAATGCCGGGATTATGCTAATTTTCGCATTTATGTTAGCAACTGCATCATTAAATTTTAGTTTTGCAGAAGAAAGTCGTATGATAAGAGTTTCTCCATCTTATGAGCAACGTTATTTAAATTCTACATTTTTTGTCAATATAACATTTTCTTCTCCCACTCCATTACTTGCCATGCAATGTGAGATAAAATATAATCCAGACATATTGCATGCAATAGAAGTATACAAAGGCAACGCTTTTGAGGGATGGAGTGGTGATATTGCTCCATGGTTGATAGAGATAGATAATGAAAATGGAGTGATAAAAGGCTTATTTGCATATTCTCCACAGGGCGTTTATGAAGGGGTTTTTGCCCGTATAAATTTCATTGGTGTAGCCATGGGCGAGTCAAATATAGAGCTCACAAATGTGATTGCTGGAGATGAAAATGACATTCCTGTGAATATAGCTATATACAATGGAAGCATTGAAATCGTAAGTTATCCATGGGATGTTAATATGGATGGTAGCATCGATGTGCTTGATATGATAATCATAGCACAGCACTGGATGGAGACACCAGAAAGCCCGAACTGGTATGAAAGGGCTGATGTTAACAACGATGGCATTGTAAATGTGCTTGACTTAATAACTGTTGGACAACATTTTGATTAAATTGCTGTTTTTTATTCGAAAATTTTTCAATAAAAAAGAGAAAATATTAAAAAGAAAAATGGATTAAGGTAAAAAAGGAGGGAAAAATATGATAAGTAAGTATGATAGAAGAATAGTGGGATTAGTTATAGCGATTGCTATAATATTGAATTTCCCGGTTTTGCCATTAAACAATGCATATGAGAAGCCGAGGATAGTCATAAATGAAATAATGTATGACCCTTCTGGAGACGAAAGCCAATATGAATGGATAGAAATATATAATGGCGATGTCAAAACAATTGATCTGAATGGATGGCATCTATGGGGTAGCATAGGGAGCGATACAATATTAAATACCACACTTGCACCTGGAGAATATTTAATAATAGCCAAAGATGTAAATGCATTCAAACAGCGTTATTCATACACTGACAAGGTAATCGCCGCAAACTGGTCGTATTTAAGCAATGCTGGAGACTGGGTAAATCTGAGTGATTCCATCGGCAATGTTATAGATAGCGTTTTTTATCCAAGTGGTTATACAGAAAATTATACAGCCGAATGGGACGGCTGCCAGTGGCATCAAAGCCTGACAGAGGGAGGCACACCAGGCGAGAAAAACAGTGTTGCAATGACAACCATGAGTATTACGCCATCATATATCGAGGTTAACCAGGGGCAATCTTTTGATGTGAGTATAGTGGTTGATCCAAATCAATCAATTGCAGGGTCACAGACAGATGTCATGTTTGACCCTAATGTAATCCATGCCAATAGTGTAACTGCTGGAGATATGATGCAAGGAATGCAGGGTGTTAATTACTTCTTCTCACCGGGAACAATTGATAATAATATTGGAAAAATAAGTTCAATTTATGCAGCTTTTATCACATATACTGTTTCAGAAAAGAAAATATTTGTTACAATAAACTTTACTGCCGTTGGAAGCGGAACAACAACAATAGGTTTATCAAATGTAATTATAGGAGATGTCAGCGCCAATCCAATTGATGTATGTCTGCAAAATGGAACAGTTTATGTTCCAGGAGCAGTTGAAAATGGAACAAAAGAAGTATATGTTTATGATAGCTTAGGCAATCCAATTGATGCATATGTTGAAATAAATGGAGATGGCTACTATGCCTATCATTGGACAGGTTCTTCTGGCTATTGCGATTTCACAATGCCTCCTGGCAATTATACAATAATGATAAATGATGTGTATACAGATAGCGGCTATGTTGCATATGAAGAGAATTTCACCATAGCAGCAGGAGAAACACTGGTGAATGAAATATATGTTCCAATTGGAACAAAAGAAGTATATGTTTATGATAGCGAAGGCAATCCAATTGATGCATATGTTGAAATAAATGGAGATGGCTACTATGCTTATCATTGGACATATTCAGATGGACATTGCAATTTCACAATGCCTCCTGGAGACTATACAATATTGGTAGAGAAAAGTGGATTTGATCCATATATAGAGAATTTCACAATAGAAGCCAATGAAACACTGATTAATGAAATTTATCTTGGGATGCCTCCATCGAACAATCCCCCAGATAAACCAACGCTTGTTTCGCCGCCAGATGGCGGCACAGGCGTGGACTTGAACCCGATGCTAAAGGTTCATGTTATTGATGTTGATGGCGATGTCATGACAGTTTCATTTTATGGAAGGGAGCAGGGAGGAAGCTGGTCATATATTGGAAGTGTGAATGCTGCCAATGATACAGATGCAAGCATAATATGGGCTGGATTAAGCCACGGAACAACATATGAATGGTATGCCGTTGCAAATGATAGCCAGCTTGAGAATACTTCAGACATATGGAGTTTTACCACAGTTTCAATACCACCTGTTGCAGATTTTAACTGGCTTCCATCCGCACCGACTACAAATGATGTAATTCAATTTATCGATGGTTCATATGATAGCGATGGTTTCATCACAAACTGGACATGGGATTTCGGTGATGGTGCAGCAAGCTATGAACAAAATCCACAGCATCAATATGCGAGTGCTGGAACATATGATGTAACTCTTACTGTGACAGACAATACGGGATTGCAGGATAGCATAACAAAACAAATTAAGGTATATGTGCCACAAACAATTGTTTCTATAGAACCAGCATATCAGCTGGTTAATGGAGGAGATGAATTTACTGTCAATATAACAGTAAATCCTGCCATGCCAATAGCAGGTGCACAATTCGATTTAAGTTTCGATCCAAATCTGCTTGAAGTAGTTAACATACAAGAAGGCAATCTATTCAATGGCTACACAACATACTTTATACCGGGAAGCATCGATAATAATGCAGGAACAATAACAGGAACAGGTGATGCAATAGCAGGGGCTGGAAGCGTCAGCAACTATGGCACAGTAGCAACAATAACATTCAGAGCAAAAATAGAAAATGGAATATCACTGCTCAATCTTTCAAATGTTATTGTTGCTGATTCAAGTGCAAATCCAATTCCAGCAACACTTATCAATGGAAGTGTTGAAGTATATATTCCGCCTACAATTGTTGCCGTTGAGCCAGATTATCAGGAAATAAAAGCGGGAGATGAATTTACTGTCAATATAACAGTAAATCCAGGATTGCCAATAGCAGGTGCACAATTCGATTTAACCTTTGACCCAACCTTACTTGAAGTAGTTAACATACAAGAAGGCAATCTATTCAATGGCTACACAACATACTTTATACCGGGAAGCATCGATAATAATGCAGGAACAATAACTGGAACAAGTGATGCAATAGCAGGAGCTGGAAGTGTTAGCAGTTATGGAACTCTTGCAACAATAACATTCAGAGCAAAAGAAGTTGAGGGTATTTCTCCGCTTACCTTCTCAAATGTAGTTGTTGGATATATCGATGGAACTCCATTGCCTACTTCCTTAATAAATGGAAGTGTTATGGTGTATATTGATAATACTCCACCAGTAACAACATTGCAATTTGGCTTGCCATATTTCTACAATGGTAACCATTGGGTAACTAACTTGACGCTTCTATACTTAAATGCAACAGATGATTTATCTGGTGTAAAGTCAACATGGTATAGAATATGGCACAATGGCTGGAGTTCATGGACAGAATATACTGTTCCATTCAATATTAATGGCAATGGCTTGCATTACATAGAATATTACAGTATTGATAATGCTGGAAATATTGAAAGTGTGCATAATACAACTGTATATGTTGACAATACCCCGCCAGTAACAACATTACAGCATGGAACGCCGTATTACAATGATTACATTACCTCTTCAACACCACTGTATATCAACGCAAGCGATGATGGAGCGGGATTAAAAGAAATACATTATATCATAGATGGCGTTGAGCATATAGCATATGGAAATGTTGTAATAAATATAACAGGCAATGATGGATGGCATAATATTGAATATTACAGCATCGATGCTTTAGGAAATGAAGAGCAGCATCATGTAGCAACATATTATCTTGATAATACTCCACCAACAACAACTTTGCTGCTCCTGCTATCGCAACCAAATGGCGAGAATGGATGGTATGTCAGCAATGTCAGCATTAATTTTTCATCTCATGACAATGGAACAGGAGTAAAAGTTATAAGATATTGGATAAACTCGAGCTGGAAAAATTTTAGCCAGCCATTTATACTCAATGAAGGAATATATGCAATAAAATATCATGCAGAAGATTTTTTGGGTAATGAGGAAGTTGAAAAGGAAAAGGAAATAAAAGTGGATTATGATGCACCAGCTATTTTATTTACTCCTGTCCAATCATCATGGACAAATTCCAATATTTCTGTGAATATCTCTTTACAGGATTCATTCTCAGGATTACTCATGTATAGATATGCATGGACTCAAAATGTTTCAATTCCTTCTTCATGGAATTCATGGCATAATATATCTGGTTACTCATATAATACAATAAAAACTCAATCAGGAGAGGGGGAATGGTATCTTCATGTTGAAGCATGTGATAATGCAGGAAATATACAGCATTGCTTTGCAGGCCCATATAAGGTAGACAAGACCAGCCCGCCTCCGCCTGCCATTTCATCGCCCACCCATTCCAATGAGAGTGCATGGTATAGCGAGAATGACCCACTATTTATGTGGTATGTTTCAGATGTATCCGGGATAGCAGGTTATAGCTATGTTCTCGACCATTCTCCGTTAACGAGCCCAGATATGATTGTTGATGCCATGAACGGTTCGAAGGTGTATAACGATTTAGGTGATGGAGAATGGTGGTTTCATGTGAGGGCTAAGGATAATGCTGGCAATTGGGGAAGCTCGAGCCATTACAGAGTGAGAATAGATAAAACAGAACCATCTTCGCAAGTTGATTCTATTACTCCATATGAAAGAGATTTTTTGCCGATTACAATAATGGCAACAGCATCTGATGCAACATCTGGAGTAAGCAAGGTGGAATTATGGTATCGTTATAGCAATGATAATGTGACATGGAGTTCATGGACGAAATATGGTAATGACTCCATACCGCCATATAGATGGGAATTTGATGCACCATACGGATATGGCTATTATGAATTTTATTCAATAGCATATGATAATGCAGGAAATCATGAAGAAAAATTGAATGCTGAGGCTATATGCAGATATGTAGAAAAATATACTCTTTCCACATTTGTTTTTCCAGATGGAGCAGGTTATATAGAATTGAATCCATCTGGTGGCACATACAATGCTGGAACAGTTGTTATGGCAAGAGCCCATGCCAACAATAGCTATATCTTTGACCATTGGTCGGGAGATGTTTCTGGCAATAATATAACAATACAAATTACAATGGATAAAAATAAAATCATATTTGCCAATTTCATTCTTTCCAATACAACAGTTTACATTAAAAATGTGTCAGCAATGCCCAATAACGAGGTAACAACACCCATTATAATAAATACAAACGCACCTCTCGGGATTGGTTCAGCAACCCTAAAATTGCATTATAACCCAAGTATTGCAATTGTGACAAGCATTTCAAATGGGGAACTTAATAATATAATATACATAATTAATAATACAAATGGCACAGCAACAATGACTGCATCAACTGCAACATATCCGGGACCAACAGGCATGGTATGCTTTGCTTATGTTACATTTAAAGCAGTTGGAAAAATTGGTGATGCATCTCCATTGAATATAGTGGTGGATTCATTATATGACGCATCTTCCAATCCTCAGCCTATCTATTATACAATCAAAAATGGAACATTTAGAATCTCGGTAAATGACACCAGTCCTCCTATGACTACCATATATTTTTCCTCGCCATATTATTACGATGGCAATCATTGGATAACAAGTTCTACGCCATTATACTTAAATGCAACAGATGATTTATCTGGCGTAAATTCAACATGGTATAGAATATGGCACAATGGCTGGAGTTCATGGACAGAATATACTGCTCCATTCAGTATTAATGGCAATGGCTTGCATTATATAGAATATTACAGTATTGATAATGCTGGAAATATTGAGAATGTGCATAATACAACTGTATATGTTGACAATACTCCACCAACTACGATGTTACAGCATGGAATGCCATATTACAATGATTATATTACCTCCTCAACACC
>JAGGYX010000080.1 GCA_021162305.1 Thermoplasmata archaeon
TACTTGGCTTCCTTGCTGCCCTCCTTTCTGCGGCTCTTTTCGTAACTCTTTCAACATGGAAGGAATTGCCTGTTTCAACAACACATGCAATAGTTGGAGGAGTTGCAGGCTTTGGCTTAATTGAAGGGGGAATGCATGCAATAAAATGGAAAACCATTGAGATGGTTACGCTATCATGGATTCTCTCTCCAATAGCAGGCATGGTTATTGCATTTTTGGTTTTCAAGTTGATTGCAAAATTTGTATTTTCTTCAGAAGACCCCCATAGAAATGCAGAGATATTTGGTCCGTTCTTTGTTGGGCTTACCATATTTATAATCATTCTTTCTATATTTATGAAAACGAGAGTCGGAGCATATGTTAAAGGAGGCATTATTGAATATATTGCCTTCTCATTCATTGCTGGAACAATTGCCTCGATACCGAGCTATTTTTTAATAAAAAAAATCAAGGGCAAAGGATATGAAATAGTTGAAAAAATATTCAAAAGATTGCAGATTGTCACATCATGCTATGTGGCATTTTCTCACGGAGCCAATGATGTCGCCAACGCAGCAGCTCCTGTGGCGGTTGTTATTGCATTGGCATGGCATAGAGTCAGCGATTTTTATTTACTTGCTCTCGGTGGCTTAGGTATTGCAATTGGAATAATTACATGGGGGCATAAAGTCATAAGGACTGTTGGCTCACGCATAACCTCGCTAACAAATACGAGGGGTTTTTCCATAGATTTTGGCGCTGCCACAGTTGTTTTAACTGCATCAAAGCTTGGTATGCCTATATCTACTTCCCATACTGTAGTTGGGGCTGTCATAGGCGTTGGGCTGGCAAGGGGCTTGGAAGCCATTGATTTATCTGTAGTTAAAAAAATAGTTTATTCATGGATTTTTACGCTGCCTGCAACAATGGTTACATCGATATTGATTTATATGGGTTTGCAAATAATATTTTAATGGTAAGAGTGCCTATTGGAAGTATATATAGAAAAAAATCACCTATTGAGGGCTTGCTTGAACATATGAAAAAAGTTAGAGAATGTGTTTCATTGCTTAAAGAAGGAGTCATGAAATATTTTGATGAAGATTTTTCAAGCTTTCATGAAATAACAAATAAAGTATCGGAGATAGAGCATGAAGCAGATTTAATAAAGGGAAATATTAGAGCTCATTTGCCTTCTTCTATTCTAATGCCAGTAGATAAAAAATACTTTTTATGGTTGTTGAGAGAAGAAGATGCTATACTTGACCATGCTGAAAATCTTGCCCAGCTTTTGGATTTACGCCATACAAAAATTCCAGAGGAGCTGAAAAATAAATTTAAGGAGCATATGGATTTGGTCTCCCAGACTGTAGAAGAAATGGAAAAAGCAATAATCAAATTTAAGGAATTGCTTGATATGGGCTTTCCATCCCGTATAAGAGATGAGCTCAAACAGCTCATTCACAATGTTCATAGAAAAGAATGGGAGGCTGACAGGGTGAGATATGAGATAATGCGTGACATATACAAAATGGAAGATAAGCTATCACCAATGGATGAATATCATCTGCTTAAAATTTCTGACTGGGTAGATGATATCGCTGACCATGCTGAAAATGTTGCTGACTGGCTTCGAGCTATGGTTGCAAAATGAAAGCATTGGCAGAGTTAAACAGGAATTTTAGAGAAATTGAATTAAAAGAAGTAAAAAAGCCGAGAATATGGAAGGAAAAGGAATTGCTGAATGGAAAAGTTGCAAATGTTATGGTAATTGTGCTTCGCACCCCCGGCTGCTACTGGGCAAAGGTATCAGGATGTTCAATGTGTGGATATTTCAAGGAAACATATGATGCAGGGTATGATGAAATAAAAAAACAGATTGATGAGGCATATAAAAAATATGAAGGCGAGGAAATTGTGAAATTTTTTACTTCTGGAAGCTTTCTCGATGAAAAAGAAATGCCAAGAGACTTGCAAATTTATGCAATTGAAAAATTTTCGAAAGCCAAAAAAATTGTTATTGAGAGCAGACCCGAATTTATAAAAAATTTGGAATGGCTGCAAGGTAATATTGAGGTTGCAATGGGTCTTGAATCTGCAAATGATAGAGTGCTTGAATATTCAATAAATAAAGGATTCAGATTCAGAGCATGGCTCAAAAATGCAAAATTGGTGAAGAAGCATGGAAAAAAACTTCGAGTATATATCCTCATAAAGCCTCCATTCTTAAAAGAAATTGAGGCAATAAAAGATGCAATAAATTCTGCAAGAAAAGTTGCAGACATTGCTGATGTAATCTCATTCAATCCTGTGGCAATACATGGAAAAACAATTGTCGAAACTTTATGGAATCGCCACCTATATCGCCCTCCATGGTTGTGGAGTGTAGTGCAAGTGATAAAAGAAACAAAAAAATTCTATGATGGTGTGATAAAATGCGATGTCGTCGCAAGAGGCATGGCGCGAGGCGCCCATAATTGCGGGAAATGCGATAAAAAAATATTGCATGCCATTGAAGAATTCAATTTGAAGCAGGACGAAAAAATTTTTGATGGAATAGATTGCGATTGTAGAGAGGAGTGGCTTGATTTTCTGGAACTTGAGGAATATATGATTTAGAATTTTCTGATTTTCCTTCTGTCTATTTTCACGCCAGACGGAGTAACTATTATATGATTTCTGTCCATGCCAGCGATATCACCATCTATATCCTGTATTATTCTCTTAAATTCATTTATTACCCGCTCAAGTTCAATATCATCTATGGAAATCGGAGAAACATCAAGAATTAACAAATTCCCTTCATAAACATAACTGGCAAAATCCTTTACATCATCGTAACTCTGTATCTCTGCCACCTTAACAAACATCTTTGCTTCTTTCTTTTCTCCCCCTCCATATTCCTCAAGGTCAATATACTCTTCTTTCCTATCTCTTCCAAATATCATTTTAATCATTTAGTAATGCTTTTGTTTTATAAAAACTTTTCAAAATTTATAGAAGGAAAGAGATATGAATAAAGCTGTCAAAAACCATGTTATGCTGCCAACATACAGCCATGCATTGTATATCGGCTTTATTATGGCTATTGCCAGTATTATCCATGGCAGGATAAGTGCTACGAATACTGTTAACAATTTTTTTGCATTCATTGAAAGGTGTATGTAAAATCCAAATAAAAAATTTGGGTTTTTTATAGGTTTACAACAATTACACTTTTCTCAACACTTGCATGATTGCCAGCTTTATCATATGCAACAATTTGAATATCTCTCACGCCAATCATCTGCTCATTCCATTCCCATGAATATGGCGGCTCATCATCTTTGAATTTCAGCTCATCATCTATATAGAAATCAACATGAGCCACACCTGATAATTCATCTATTACTTTAACCTCTATGCTCACATTTCCTATGATGATTGGATATGGAGATGCCAGCAATTTTCTTCCAAAAAGGTAAATTCCGTCTGTTGGGTTTAAAAGAGTTATATTTGGAGCATGTTTATCGATTTTTATTCTTGTCCTCTTTAGCTCTTCAATATTTCCAGCCTTATCAGTTGAGTAATAAATGAAACTGTGATTTCCTTCCCCGATTTTTATTTCTCCATTGTAATCATATAATTTGTTATCGAGAAGATAATGTATGCTATCAATTCCAGAAAGAGTGTCATAAGCGGCGAGAGTTACATTGACATCCTCATCATACCATCCATTTGTGGCATTTTTATTTACATGAAATTGTGTAGATGGTGGCGTAAAATCGATTTTGAATGTTATTGCTCCCTCATCTGTATTCCCGCCTTTATCCATTGCATAAAAATAAATGAAATGATTTCCCTCATTGTTTATATATATCGTTCCACTATAATTTTTCCATACTCCTTCATCAATTTTGTATCTAACCTCCTTTATTCCAGATAATGCATCCTTGGCTTTTATTTCCATTTTAACCTTGGTTATATACCATCCATTTTTTCCATTTGGCGATGAAGGAATCAAATCATATTTTACGGTAGGCGGCGTGGAGTCAACTGTAATGTTCTTGCATATAGTTGAGTTCATACTCTTGTTATCCACAACTCTCAAACATACTCTATATATGCCCTCGCTTTTATAGGCGTGAGTTACAACTTTTCCATATGCAATGCTTCCATCTCCAAAATCCCATGTATAGTTTACAAGCGTTGCATTTACAGCATGGCTTGAACTTGCATTGAATGTTATGCTTTCATTTACTTTTGGGTATTCAGGGCTGAAAACAAAATTTGCATATGGCTTATCTGCATGCACCATTACATTTGATAAAATAATGGCAATCATGGCAATGAATGCAAATCCTTTTCTCATGGGGATATTATCTCTTCCTCTTTTTTATGTTTTTTGGTATCATTCTGGTGTAACCCAGCTCTCATTGTCATGATATAATGCTTTACCAAGTTTATGCCATCCTGTAATGATTGGCTTTGGCTCTTTAATTGCCTCTATTCTGTATAAAGATGATTTATACCAGTTGTAATCATTTTTTGCTTTAATTTTTTTGAAAACTGGCAGGCGTTGCTGAAATGTAAAGAAATTTTTACCATCATCAGGATAAACATTGAAATTTCTTCTTATATCTGTTATGACGAATCCCATATCATGCAAAATACGCTGAATTTCATACCATTTATGGCGGGATGCTTCTAAAGTTGTCAATCCAAAATAGCCGACGCTTCCAATTCCCTTCAAAGCCTCTACACAACGGGATAAAAACAAAGTTATTCCTGGAAGCGTCTCAACGGGGTCAGTAACAAAAACATCAAATTTTTTCTTTAATTCACCGATGTCATTTTGCAGGTCATGCATAATGGCTTCTATTTCAAGTCCATATTCTCTGGCAACTTTATTTATAAAATTTACAATCCTTTCATCTATTTCAACAACAACTATGCGGGATGGCAAACCTGTTAAACCAGCTGCTATACTGAATAAATCATCATCGCCAGCAATAAAAATACTCCCATATATGTCACCCCTTTCAAAAATGAAGGATAGCCGTCTTATAACGCCATCTATGCTTATGTATCCCTGGTCATATTTTGCTTCCGGCGGCGGGCGGGAGGCGGCTATGCTTTCATAATCCTTTTTGATTTCTTCCCATAATTCATATCCTGTCCCCATACATTCTTTGCATGTAAAATCATGGAATTGCATGCCTTCTGCTTCTTTTTTACCCTTTTCTGTCAAGCTTATCATTCCATTTTCAATTTTTATTATACCTTCTGCTTCCATTTCTTCAATCAATTTAAAAAATTCTGGAATGGAAGCATCCTGATAATCTATAACATACCATATGGAATAGCTCCCGCTAGATAAAAGAGAGAGGATTTGTTGCCGAACTCGCTCCATGCTAGCCCCTATCCAGTATGTAGCGGCGATAAGATTTTGGTTTAAAATATTTCAAGAATGATTCGAATGCTTTGCTTGCCTGCTCAGGGTCACCACATGTAAATATGTCGAGATTCACTAACTCATACTCCGGCCATGTATGGATGGATATATGTGACTCAGATACTAAAGCTACTCCTGTCACTCCATGTGGATTAAATTGTTTCCATAGTGTTCCGACAACTGAAATTTTTGCTTCTTCTATAACTTTGCCCATTATTTCCTTTACGACCTCCTCTCTCGATATAAGTTGTTTATCCACGCCGTATAGCTCAGCTATTATGTGCTTTCCCAATATCATGGTAATCTCCTCCATGGCTATGGGGTGAAATGCTGGCATTCATTTAAAATTTTTCTGCTGTCAAACCCCAATTTGAAATAAGATTTGTTTTTAAATTTTTCGTCCCTTTTATCTAAAAATGGAAAAGAATATATACGTTTTCAATATAAACATTGTTCGGATTGAGAACATGTTTCATATAATGAAAGAAATTTATAGAGAATATGAAGAAGGAAAAATGGTGGTCGGTCCAACAGATATTGCAACTCGCACAGGAATGGCAAAAAGCACGGCATATCATGCATTAAAAGAACTTGCAAGAAATGGATATGGAAGATATATTGAAAAAAAGGGTTTCATTTTGAATTCGAAAGGGCTGAAAATGGCAAAAAAGGCAATGCGGCGCCACCGCCTGCTTGAATGTTTTATTGTGGAAATGCTTGAGCTCTCTCCTGAAAAGGCTTGCATGGAAGCGAGTAAAATTGATGGGGTGGTTGGAGAGGAGTTCATGATGGAAATAGAGAAAAAATATGGAGGGTATAAAAAATGTCCGTGTGGAAAAAAAATTCCATAATTGCAATTCTTTTTCTATTGCTTGCAGTCAATTTTTATTCAGCTCAAGCCTCCCAAACAAAAATAAAAATTATGGTTTCGATACCAGATTTTGCTCCTATAGCAAGAGAGATAGGAGGAGATTTTGTTAGTGTTGATTATATTTTGCCCCCTGGCATGGACCCTCATTCATTTTCTTTAACAAAGGAAAAAATAGATGAAATAAAGGATGCTGACCTTGTAATACTTGCAAATTCTGCACTCCTGTCTTATGAAAATAAGATAAAGGAAATTTATGATAAAAGCTATCTCGATTTTCCAGATTATGAAAAATATGGAGCAAATCTTTCCTCATTTGATGGATTCAAAGATAATCCCCATGGCTACTGGCTCGGTTATAAAAATGCTGTTGCAATAGCACTTGCCATATCAAAAAAACTTGGAGAAATGACTGGCGATAAAGCCTATTTTCAGGAGAGATTTAACGAATTCAAGGAAAAACTGGAAAAAGCGAGAAATTGCGTTATAAATGAAAGTATAGTGGCGGGCATATATGGAAAAAAAGTTGTTGCTGCTGTGCCAGGCGTTTGTTATATTGCTTCCAACTATGGAATTATTGCAGATGAAATTTTACTTACAGAGGGAAGTGCTTCAATTGGCATTGAAAAAAGAGAAAGTATTACGCAAAAATTGAAAAGCAATGAATACATTGGAATTCTCGTCCCAGAGTTCATGAAATATGCAAAAGCTGGAGAAATTGCAAGAGATATTGCAAGCGAGACAAAAAGCAGGGTGATTTATGTTAAATTTGCAATGGAGAGCGAGAGTTATGAAGATATGTTTTATCACAATTTCATGCAATTTTTGAAACCTGTTGAAATAAAAGAAAATAAATATAATGGTGAGCTGATAATTTTATGTATAGCTCTTGCAATATTTGCAATATTTGAAGGAGGGATAATATATGCATTATGGAGAAGATAGTTTAATAGAAGCTCAAAACATTTCATTTTCATATAATGGAAATGTTGCTCTGAGAAATGTTACATTTTCTATTGGCAATGAATTCATGGTTATAATGGGTCCAAATGGTTCTGGGAAAACAACGCTTGTTAAAATAATAATGGGGCTTTTAAAGCCTCATGGCGGAACAATAAAGGTTTTTGGAAAAAGTCCCGAAAAAGTTAGGGATAAAATTGGATACATGCCTCAGAAAGAAAACATAGCAAGGCATTTTCCCATAAGGGCAATAGATGTTGTTTTAATGGGCATATCATCAAAAAAATTTATTGGAAAGGAAGAAATAAAAAAGGCGAGAGATGCTTTAAGAGAAGTGGGGCTTGAACATGTATGGAATAAGCCATTTGGCAGGCTATCAGGAGGACAGCAGCAACGCATCATGTTTGCAAGAGCAATAGCAAAAGAGCCATCTTTAATAATAATGGATGAGCCTTTCAATGGTGTTGATTTGCCAAGCCGTGAGAAAATAATGAATGCATTGAGAAGGAGAATGAGAGCTGGCACAGCTGTTGTTGCAGTATTGCATAACATCAATCCAGTTTTACATTATGTAAACAAAGTTTTGCTTTTAAATAAAGAAATGATTGCCTTTGGAAAACCAAATGAAGTTTTAACTGAGTCAATTCTTCAGAAGGCATATGGAGGAAGTGTTTCAGTAGTGGTGTGCGAAGAAGGATACTGGCATCCTCTTATAGGAGATACACATGGTTGATGCATATATTATGCGAGCTATAATTGCAATATTCATCCTCGCCATAAATGCAGCAATAGCAGGCTCTTTCACTATCTTCAAAGACATTACATTTCTGGTTGCTGGCGCCGCCCACGCCGCCCTCGCTGGAGCATCTCTTGCCATAGCCATCTCACTTTATACCTCTCTTTATATAGACCCGATGCTTGGAGCATTGATTTTTTCCATTATGATTGCTTTGATGGCAGCGAACGCAAGAAAGGCAAATGTTGCTGTCGCAATAGGATTTGCAGCTTCAATGTCTCTTGCCGTGTTATTCATTTCATTGATAAGGGAGCAGGCTTCTCGTGTATGGGGTCTTTTATTCGGTGATTTGCTTTTGCTTACCCTGCATGATATAATTGTGATGGCTATAGCGACAATATTTATTCTAATGCTTGTTATATATTTCAGTCGTGAATTCCTTTTCATTTCATTTGATAGCGAGGGAGCAATGGCATCTGGCATAAATGTTAAAGCATTGAACTACCTCCTCCTTTCCATAATTGCAGTCTCGACAGTCATAATAATGAAGGGTGTTGGTGCCATTCTTGTATATGCAATGCTTGTCGCCCCAGCAGCAGCTTCCAATGAAATGGCAAAAAGCATAATGCAGGTTTTTTCATATGCTGCATTAATTGCATTGCTGGCAGGATTTTCTGGCTTAGTAATCTCATTTTATTTCAATATCTCGCCCGGAGCCATCGCATCTTTAATTGCTACTCTCATCTATTTTGTTGTAATAATGAAAAGGCGTTAGTTATGGGTATCCTCCTATCATGAGGCTCGGGTCTCCAAGCAGAACCCATTCTTGAACAGTCTTTTCATCCACCCAGTCCCAGCCCAAATCAGGGTACCACCAGCATTCTGGAAGGGTGAATTCCTTGAAATGATGTATGTAAGTTGTTATTGTCTGCAGATGTGCCTCTCCCAGCACATGATATCCTTTCTCTCCATACTGTCTGAAGAATTCAGAAGTTATCCAGCCATCGCCAGCGCCAACGGTGCACCATTCTCCCTCCCATCCCCATCCATAGCCTGTATTTCCTATGGTTGCTATTGCCCCCGTTCTTGGCAGCTTAACCATATACCAGCCCCAGCATTCTGGAACGAGCTGTCCATATGTATGCATCCATATATTTTTTCCAAAGAATATGAGAAGCCACAAATCGAGCATCGATGGAATAAGAGAAACATTGAACAAACTGTTATGACAGCCTCCAACAACAACGACTGAAGGCATATCTATGTTTGAAAGTTTTTTCATCGGGAAAAATGGAAAACCAATGAATGGGAAGCGAGCCATAACCTGTGATACCAGCAATCCTTCAAGCTGTGCATGCTGCCTGTTGCCTGGTATGCCCGGCAGATGGTCGCCCCAAAAGCCAGGACTTCCGTGACCGGAGAGGAAAGCCAATCCATAGCCTTTGCTGAATGCATTTATAACATCATTCTGCCCAGTATATTTTCCATTTGATGTCCATAAAATTTCCTTTTCATAATCAGAGGGCATGTAATATAATGCTCCACCTCTTCCATGAAGAACTTTTTCTCCAGTTACCCATTCTCCTTCATAATACATTTCTGTATTATTACGCCATGCTTGGAAAACAATCTCATCATTTTCATTTTTTACCCATACATGAATGCTGGTTACATTTCCGTATGGCTCTGGGTCATAGCTTTTTCCTCTTATTGTAAGAACGCCATTCTCATACCTTATATTTGCCCAGTGAAAAATTTCATTGCAATATGCTTCTCTTTCAGTTGGGGTGTAATGGTAATCAGTATTGCCAAGGACATCGCCATTTGAAACAGAAACAATCTTTGCTATTGGTGGGGCAGGATATCCATTTTGCAGTTCTGCTATTTTATAATCATCGTGATTGAATGTAAGCCTCGTTTTTGCATTATGGTCTATGGTGATGTGCGTTACATCTATTGGTCCAGATTCACCTTCATCATTTATGCTTTGAGCGTATATTGTATATTCTCCATCTGAAAGATTTTTCACATCCCATTTTATATTCAAATCCTACTGGTCTAAAAAGCCATCTCCAGAGACAACTAAAATGCGCTTTGTCCATTCTTTGCCATAGGCATTATTCTCATAATTTATTATTTTATCCACCACATCTCTAATTTCTTTTACATTTCTGCATGCAAGCCTGCCAACAGCCGCATCAGGATATAAATCAATTATATCTTCTGGTGGCTCATTTTCCTCTGCCCTCTTCCATTCTGCGAATATTCCATTTCCATTACTGTCCCAGTCATCAAATTCTCCTCCTTCTTTATAAATATCAGCATAGTATAAATCGCAGGGATAGCCGGGTTCGCCAGCAACGAGATTTGAATATCTCACTGGAA
>JAGGYX010000067.1 GCA_021162305.1 Thermoplasmata archaeon
ATTGATAACAGAAGATGATGATGGCGGAACTGGACTTGCTTCAAAGATAGTATGGAATTGTAGCATCGATGGAATATATTATGTCATGATAAGGCATTATGATAGCGAGGCATACGGAAATGACACACATTATAACGTGAGTATAAAGGAAATCCTTCCATACACTTTTATTAGGGTGGCGCCAAATTATCAAAAGGTCATCAAAAATGATATCTTTACTGTTAATATAACAATTGAGCCGTCAATGCCTGTGACAGGCATATGCATCAATTTATCATTCAATGCCAGTTTGCTGGAAGCAGTAAGCATAGAAGAAGGAAGTCTATTTGATGGATATTTAACATACTTTAATAATGGAACAATTGATAATTTAAATGGAAGCATACAAAATATATGTGCAACAGTTGTGAATGGAAGTATTGATGATGCAGGAGCAATAGCAAAAATAACATTTATAGCAAAAGGAGTAGGCACATCATTTCTAAATCTTACAAATGTTGCTGTTATTTCTTCCAATGTTTCTTTACCAGTTATAATAAGCAATGGGAGTGTTGAAATATTGTGGGAACCATGGGATCTGAATCACGATGGTCATGTAAATGTTCTTGATTTGATTATTGTAGCAATGCATTTCGGAAGTCATGAAGGAGACGAAAATTATGATGCAAGTGTTGATTTAAACAATGATGGCGCAATCAATGTTCTTGATTTAATAATGGTGGCAATGCACTGGACTGGATAAGAAATTTATATGCATAGCCTATAAAACATCATGGAAATAAGGCTTGATGGATGGCGCCTCAATTTGACTTTTGCAGCAGCCCATTTCATAGCAGACTATTCAAAATGTTCCCGCCTGCATGGGCATTCATATGCTGTAAGCATTGTTATAAAAGGTGAGCCAAAAGAAGGAATCATACTTGATTTTGTTGAGTTGAAGAATAAAATAAGGCAAATAATAGAAGAGCTTGACCATAAAGTTATCATTCCTACAAAAGGCGAGATAAAAATAAATATGGGGGAAAATGAAATAGAAGTAAAACACAGGGAAAAAAGATTTATTTTTCCAAAAGAAGATTGTGCTTTTATACCAACAGAATCATCATCAGCAGAAAATCTTGCTTCATATATTCTTCAAAAATTTCTGGAAAGCTTTGTTCCACCTTCAAATATTGAAGAAGTTGGGATTGGCGTAGATGAAGGCTATGGGCAGGGAGCATGGGCATGGAGGAAGATAAAATGAAGGCAGTCTGTCTTATTTCAGGAGGCATGGATTCTGCCGTTGCAGCCGCCATAGCAAAGCAGCAAGGCTATGAAATTTATGCACTGTCTTTTGATTATGGTCAAAGAAATCGCAAGGAATTGGAGGCATCGCATCAAATAGCAAAATGGCTTGGAGGAAGGCATAAAATTATAGAGGCAAACCTCCGCCAGATCGGCGGCTCCGCCCTGACAGATGACATAGAGGTGCCAGAGCATGGTGAAGGCATACCTGTAACATATGTTCCAGCTCGCAACACCATATTTCTTTCATTTGCCCTCGCATATGGTGAAGTCATAGATGCTGATGCAATATTTATAGGAGTTAACGCTGTCGATTACTCTGGTTATCCAGACTGCCGTCCTGAATATATTGAAGCATTTCAAAACATGGCAAATCTGGCAATAAAGCGCGGAGTGGAAGGCAAGCCAATTAAAATTGTTACTCCTTTGCTTTATATGTCGAAAGCGGAAATTGTAAAAAAGGGGATGGAACTTGGTGTTCCATTTGAAAAAACATGGAGCTGTTATCGTGAGGGTGAGAAAGCATGCGGAAAATGCGATTCCTGTCGCCTTAGATTAAAAGCATTTAAAGAAGCTGGTTATGAGGACCCGTTAGAATATGAATACAAAGAAGATTAAAATCAATGAGATTTTTTATTCATTGCAGGGAGAAGGAATCGATGCTGGATTGCCAACAATATTTATAAGACTGACAGGTTGCAATCTCAGATGCAATTATTGTGATACAAGATATGCATTTTATGAAGGAAAATACATGGCTATAGATGAAATAATGGAAAGCATTAAAAAATGGAATAGCAGGCGTGTTTGCATAACAGGAGGAGAACCATTGTTGCAAAAAAATGTTTATGGGCTGATTGAGAAATTACTGGAGAAAGGATATGAAATAAGTGTGGAAACAAATGGTTCAATAAGCATTATGAAGCTTTCAAAAATGGATGTTAAAATTAAAATGGATATAAAGCTTCCATCTTCTGGAATGCATGATAAAATGCTTTTTGGAAACATTTCTTTGCTTCGTGGCGATGATGAGCTCAAATTCATAATATGGAACAAGCAGGACTATGAATATGCAAAAGATATTATCGCAAGATACAAGCCAAGATGCCAGATTATAATGCAACCTGTATGGGGAAGCAAAATAAAACTTGCTGAATGGATTTTGAAAGATGAATTGGATGCAAGATATTCAATTCAGCTTCACAAAATTTTATGGGGAAATAAGCGAGGCAAGTGATTATTTCTTTCCATCTAAATATTCGCGGAGCAATTTTATGGCGCATAGCTCGCCGCACATTGTGCATACTTGAGGATTTTCAGGATATCTTTCC
>JAGGYX010000178.1 GCA_021162305.1 Thermoplasmata archaeon
GAGTAAAAGCACTGAACAGACCATCTGTTTTCTTTTAAGAAGGAAAGGATTTTGAAATAAAAATTCAATTCTTTAGCGAGAGCCATAACAAGATTACCGAAAATCAAGCAATTTCATATGACATAAATTCAAAATGCATGTAAATGCTCAATTAAGGTGAAAAATTTTAGTTGGAAACTGATGAATTGAACCAATTTTTCACTCATTTTGGAAAACTCTGAATTTATTTGAAAGAAGCAGCTTTATTAAATTATTCAACAAAGCACATCAAATCATCAAATCAAAACTTTTTTATACCTCGCTTGCACAATATTATATTATGATTGTGATACTTGAAGATTTGGCAGCTGCTATAGCAACCCGTGTAAATATCGATATCGAGTCAGCAATGAAGGATGCGAACTTTGTTATGGATTTGTTTGGATTTGAGGACAGAATAATAGATAACATTCTTGAGCCAGAAGACAGACAGCTTTTTTACATTCTTGAAGAAGAAGGAATGTTGATTACTGAGAGGGAGGAAACAACAATATATGATGGAAGGAGCTGGAGAACTCACTACTGGTATTTAAATAAGGATATGATTTTGAGATACAGAGAAGAGAAAAAAGAGAAAAAGAGAAAAAGAAAAGATGAAGAAAAAGAGATAGCGAGTGTGTATGAGGAACTTCCAGATGAATTATGGTTTACGAGAGAGCCGTGAAAGTATATCCTTCACAATGTCTCTGAAGCCATCGAAGCCAACTGGGCGAGCAATCACGCCTCTGGCGCCTGCCTTTTCTAACTCTTTTGCCCAATCTGTGCCAAAATAGGCTGTAAAGCCATATACCATAGCACTTTTATCTATTTCCATTATCCTTTTTGTTGCCTCAACGCCATCTATACCAGGCAATTTTAAATCCATTATTACAAGAGTTGGCTTTTTACCCTTTTCAAACAATTTTTTATACATTTCAACTCCTTCCTCACCTGAAAAAGCCTGATATATTTTTAGCTTCAAAGGAGCAAGATATTCCTTGATTAGCTCCTGAATTGGCTCCTCATCCTCTACAACAAGTATGCTTGTCATGTTGCATTATCTCTCATAGCTTTAAATTATTTTGGGTATATTTCCTGTTGCCATGGAGCCATCGCCGCTTTTGCTCCCATTTCTTCCCATTGTTCATCGTTGAGACGAGATTGTACTGGCTGTTTAAATTCATAATAGCTTAGCACAGGTCCAGCAGAAAGATATAATTTTCCATCATCCTTGTAAACAACTATTACCAAATCAATATAGCCAGTTCCTTCTTCAAGGCATTTCATTGTATTCAAATCTGTATGAACATCTGCAACCATGATTGTTTTAATTGCATCTCTATTGTATCCTCTGGTTATTTCTCCAATTGAATCAACAAAAGTTGTGAAAAATGTTTTATACTTATCGATGCTCTTTCCTTCAAGCTCGTCTATGGAAATAAGCAGGGCATTTTTTATAAGGCTCTGCAACTTTTCAAGCTTTTGTTCTTGACTCTCATTTAATGCATTAAAGCTTTTCAACCCATTTAAAGTCATATTTACCAGTGCTTGGAGGCGAAGATAAAATTCTGGCACTGGCTCAACATATCCTTGGCTTTTAGCTGGCATAGCTGTCAAACGAGCAGTATAGCTTTGTTTTGCATACAATATTGTGTCATGTCTTAGCTCAGCCCATGAAGCGAGGCAAGTCTGCAATTCCTTATACCGCCATTCCCTGCTTTGCATAAAAGATGGATATTCATCGCCAAATTTGTTTAGCAGGAGCATCAAAGTAAAGAGCCAGCTGAAATACAGGTTGCGATTCCATTCCTCAATACTCAAATTTTCAAATTTACTTCTCAGAAAATCAAGCTGTTTGTAATAGCTCGTATTTTCTCCGGCATATTCAGTATCTCCCTCATTTTCAAGAATATCAATTGCATCCTCGGAACCAAGAACAGCCATCACATCTAAGCCACGTGGGAAGCAGCGGGCGGCGCCAGCTTGAGTATATTCCATGGTGAATGGCTTGTCGTGTCCGATATACATACCAACCATGGGCGAAACCAATTGCTGGAAAATATAGGAATCTGGCACATAACGCTGTCCCATAAAACGCATTCCCTTTGTTTTATTCAACTCTTCATTCCATCTTTCTGGATGCGTTGGATTTATATCTATTATTCCACTTCCCCCATATATTTTTGGGGCAGCCATTTTTCTAAGCTCATCTGTTATTTTCACAAGCTCACTTTCATTTTTTAATGTCTGCACATCAAAGTCACCACCAAATATTTTATTCAATGCTTCAAGATATTCATATGGTGTTAAATCATCTGCCACTCCAACAAAAAACGATGTTATGGAATATATTCTGTCCCATATTTCCATACATATTTTGTTGCCTGCTTTAACACTATTCAAATTTATAGAAATCATTATTGCCTGTATTGTCGCTATTTTTGCATCTTCCTTGCTTACCATTCCTTTCTGAAGGAAAAAAGCCATTCTTCCATACCACATCATGGTTTTGAAATATCTCTGCAATTTCTCAGATTGTGTATAATGGCCACGAGGCACATATTGGGAATAATCTTCCATGTAATGAAATATGCTGCTATTTTTCATTCCTTCATGATTTTCAATATTTTCTAACTCCATTTCAATTTCATTTTTAACATATTCTGGCATTTCTTTTTTCACTCCAAGTAATGAAATTGCCACTCCAAAATATGCAACATTTCTTTTTGCTGCCTCTTTTAAAATTCCATCATATTCTTCATAATTCTCTTTTGATTTTTCAAACATTGCCTCTGTCAATGCAACAAGTTCATCATAAAATTCATTTTCTTCTATCTCCTTCAACAGCTCGTTAAACTGAATATGGTATAAATGGAGAAATGTGTCGCTTGTAATGAATATTGGAATGTGCTGCCATCTTAACTTTTCATAAACTTCTGAAAAATTATCTTCTTTCCCATATTTTATTAAAACAAATCCTTTATCTTCCAGAAACTTTGTTTGATTATCTGTCAAATCGAATAGCTTTAAGATATCATTATTTTCAATTTCATTTAAATTTAAAGGATGTTTATAGATGGGAGGATTTGCTTTTATTTCCATCCCATTCATTTCATAAAATGATGCCATCTTATATTTTGGATTATCAGATTGTTTTGATGATATTCCTCCAATCTTCAAACTTTTCTTTTCCATACACCCTATCAGACTATTCATTAAAAACATTGCCAGAATAGCCATAACAATTAATCTTTTCATAATATACAAACAAGAAAGTATTTAAAAATTAATGGAACATTTATGAAATTATTCAATTATAAGACTCTTTCCAGTCATCTCATCTGGCTTTTGAATATTCATCAGATGAAGTATGGTTGGAGCAATATCACCGAGATTTCCATTTTTAAGCTTAAGCTTTCCTGCCCCAATTATTATAAAAGGCACTGGATTTGTCGTATGTGCTGTCTTTGGCTTGCCTTCCTCATCGAACATCTCTTCAGCATTTCCGTGGTCAGCTGTTATTATTGCTATACCATGATGCTTTAAAACAGCATCTACAACTTTTCCAATGCATTTGTCAACAGTTTCAACAGCCTTTATTGCCGCCGCCCACACACCTGTGTGACCAACCATATCTGGATTGGCGTAGTTAAGAACAATAAAATCATATTTTTTTTCTTCTATTCTTTTTATAAGCTCCTCTGTAACTCCATGGGCTGACATCTCCGGTTTTAAATCGTATGTTGCAACTTTTGGAGAAGGAATTAAACAACGCTCTTCTCCTTCAAATGGTTCCTCTCTTCCGCCATTGAAAAAGAACGTTACATGGGCATATTTTTCTGTTTCAGCTATTCTTAGTTGTTTCAATCCATGCTTCGATATTACCTCTCCAAGCGTATTTTTTATCTCCTCTTTTTTAAATGCTGCATTTATTCCATCAAAATATTCTGTTAAAGCAACAAAATGTATTTTCAGTTTTTTTCTTTCAAATTTATCAAAATTTTCATCCACAAAAGCGTGCGAAAGCTGGCGCGCCCTGTCAGGACGAAAATTGAAGAATATCACGATACTGCCATCTTTAACGATATCTCCTGTTATTACAGTTGGTTTAACAAATTCATCGCTCTCGCCCATCTCATAAGCAATTTTTATTGCTTCAATTGCATTCTTTGCCTTTCTTCCCTTAGCCATGGTGAGTAAATCATATGCCATTTTTGTTCTATCCCATCTTTTGTCACGGTCCATCGCATAGTATCTTCCTACAACGCTCGCTATTCTCCCTATGCCTATCTCTTTTAACTTTTCTTCAAGTTCATTTATATGCTGTATGGCGCTTTTTGGCGGCGTGTCCCGTCCATCCAAGAAGCAGTGAATTGCAACATCTTTCACGCCCTCCTTTTTAGCCATTTCGAGTAATGCATATAGGTGAGGCATCATGGCATGCACACCACCATTTCCTATAATGCCAATTAAATGAAGCTTTGCTTCTCTTGCCTTCTCCATTGCTTTTTTTAACACGCTATTTTTAAAAAAAGAGCCATCTTTTATTGCTTTCAATATTCGCATTGAATCCTGATACACAATTCTTCCAGCTCCTATATTTATATGCCCCACTTCTGAATTTCCCATTTGACCTTCTGGCAATCCAACAGCAAGACCACTTGTTTGCAAAAAAGAATGGGGGTAACAACGCATGTATTTATCCATGTTGGGCGTATTGGCATAGTATATGGCATTTCCTATTTTTTTGTTTGTATATCCCCAGCCATCCAGAATGGCAAGTAAAATCATAATGGTAAATGCAATGTCATGCATATCTTTTTCGGCTAAGAAACGGGAGAAAGAATTGGATTTATTTTTTCTTTCTATTCTCTATGCCCTCAGACATAAGATTTTAAGATTTAAATACCTAAAAATGATAGAAATTAAAATGAGTAAAGATGTTCTCATGGTCAAATTCTCTTTTTATTATGTTTTCTCACTGATTAAATGATTAATCACACATTCCGATATATCGCTAGCATATTCCCCCGTTCTCCTAACACTCTCTGCAATATAACCAATCGAGACTGCTATCGCAGCTTTCTGTTGCAATGCCAGTGTGTTGATTTTTTCGCATAGAGATACAAGCTCTGTTAATGAATCAATGTTTTTGTTGGCTGATTTCATATCTCTTTCAGTGAATGACTCCATACTTTTATCAAAAATCTCTAATGCAAGATTGCTAGCTGATTCAATCGTATCAATAATTTTCTCGTCTACTTTCTCATCTATAAAATTCAGGATATTTTTTGCTATCCTAACTGCATGGTCTCCAATACGCTCTATAATTCTGCTTATTAGAAAATAGTTTGCCGCTTTCTCTGTTGTGACGCCCATCTTTCTATTAAGGTTTACATCTCTTGACACCATGTTATGCTGACGTGCTATCAGCCATTGTAATCTATCTACGTCATTATCTCTGGATAAAATATCCTCTGCTAGTGTTTTATCTCTATTCTTTAATATGCTAACAGCATCCTTGTGCATGTTTTTCACAATCATATACATTCTCCGAATAGATTTATCAAATGGCATCTCTACAGGATTGAGCAAATCCTTTATCATAATGCTATTATTTGTTTCCTCCACAACCTCCTGACCTATTGTTGCCTGCGTAAATTTTCTTGTTACTGCTCTTACAAAGGGAGGTATTGCACCTATAGATTTAATCTTGATGATTGTGTAACCAGCAATATATGCTCCAATTAAACATCGGAATAAGTAAGTCGGTGTGTCCATGATGTCTGTATTGATCTCTATTATCCTTTCTTCCTGCTCTTCATCAACTTTCTTCGTAATCAACAAGGTACCATTTGGCTGAATTATTAATCCCAATGGATCATTTTTCTTTATGTTTAATTTTTTTACCCAAGTTTTGGGTAGCGAAACAACATAGGACGAGCCTCCTGTAACTTGAACTTTTCTGATTTCCATCTTTAACTATAATGCTATAAGTTTTTAAAGATTTCTATAAATTAATATTTAACTATATAGA
>JAGGYX010000176.1 GCA_021162305.1 Thermoplasmata archaeon
ATTAATTTCATTTCTTCTCTTATATCTAATAATAGATTTGGTAAATTTATTAACCAAATGTATTTTCTGCATCCCATCCACCAAAATATATGAAAAAGACTTTAGAAAATAATCGGGTCATCTACTGTAATTGCCGATAATTTTATAACGGGGCTTGAATTTACCTTTGCGAGGGAAAAAATGAGGAAGATATTAGCAATAGTGGTATTGGGCGTGTTTTTTAGCAGTGCATGGGCTGGAGTGACGAATTTTAATGAAACCAGCTACGAAAAAACAAGTTATATACAGAAAACATTTGTATTTTCTCCACCAGAGATAAAAGATAGTGGAGAATATGCCGTTATCGTTTCTGCCAGCACCAGAACGAGCATGACACAAGGATATCCCGTAATGCCTTATAAAGTAGAGGTAATGCGATTTCCAGTTGGAACAAAACTAAGCTTTGAATCAAGCATAGGGAAAGTAAATGAGATGAAATTGAACAAGAAAATAATGCCATATCCACATCTAGTTACCCTTGGAGCAAGTAAAAATGAAATAAAGGAGGCAGGTATATACAAGGAAGACACTTTTTATCCAGATAAATGGGTTGAATACCATCCAACAGTTGGCTTGTATAATGGAAAGAGAATGATTACACTTTCCATATATCTTCATCCGTATCGCTATAACCCTGTGAAAAATGAAATTTTATATACAGATAAAATAGACATAAAAATTGATTATGAGTTACCAGAAAAAACAGAAACTACATCTAACCATGATTTGCTCATTATAGCTCCAGATGAATGGCTGAGCTATTTGCAGCCATTGGTTCAACATAAAGAAGAGCATGGAATAAAAACAAAGCTTGTTGGCTTATCTGAATGCCTTAAAATGAATGGAAGAGATGACGCAGAGAAAGTGAAATATTACATAAAGCAGGAGATTGAGCAGGATGGAATAAAATATGTTATGCTTGTTGGAGGAAGACATGGCGGCATATTGCATGAAAAATGGTGGGTTCCAGTTCGCTATACACATTTAGATGATAACAGCAATTGGGAAAAAAGCTATCTTTCAGATTTATATTTTGCCGATGTTTATAAATATGAAGATGGAGAGATTGTTTTCGAGGACTGGGACAGCAATGGAAATGGTAAATATGCAGAGTGGAGTGCTCTTTCAAAAGACATTTTGGATTTGAATCCAGATGTTTATGTAGGCAGATTAGCATGCAGAAGCGTTGGAGAAGTCAAAAACATGGTGAATAAAATAATTGAATATGAAACAAGCAATGCAATGCAGCAGGATTGGTTCAAGAGAATTGTTCTTGTAGGAGGAGATTCATATAACGATAGCCATGGATACATAGAAGGAGAGCTTGCAACATGGGAAGCATATAAAAACATGATGCAATATGGATTTGAAGCTGTAAAAGTATGGGCATCTGAAGTTGATTTGAATGCAGAGACAATAGGCAACGCCATAAACAATGGAGCAAGTTTTGCATATTTTTGTGGTCACGGAAATCCAATGAGCTGGTCAACCCACAGCCCAAATGAATTCAATACATGGTGTCATGGTTTCAATATATTTGATATGATTGGTCTTAAAAATAATGGAATGTATCCTGTTGTTGTCATAGGCGGCTGCCACAACAGCCAGTTCAATGTTAGTATATTCAATTCATTTAACAAGGAAAAGAGATATAAAGGAGAGAACTCTCCGGAATGCTGGAGCTGGGTCTTTATGAGATTTGCTGATAGAGGAGCTATCGCAACCATAGGAAATACTGGGCTTGGATATCATGGTGATGAAGATGAAAATAACAATAGCATACCTGACTATCTCGAAATTCTGGATGGATGGCTCGAAATAAACTTTTTCAAGAATTATGGCAAAAGTTTAGGAGAGATGCATGGAGACACAATAACAGGCTATGTAAATACATTTGATCCAATGAAATACAATATCGACTGCAAAGTTGTTCAGGAATGGCTTCTGATGGGCGATCCTTCATTAAAGATAGGAGGATATGCTTCCTAAAAAATTTTATAATAGAGACCCTGCCATAGTAGCAGAGGAATTGCTCGGCAAAATAATTGTTAAAAGAGATAATGGCATTTTAAAAGGAAGAATTGTTGAAACAGAAGCATATTACGGGCTTAGTGACCCTGCTTCGAGAGCAAAAAAGGGAGCAAAAATAATGTGGGGCGGGGCGGGCGTCGCATTTATATACATGGTTCACGGGAACTGGCTTTTCAATATAATAACAATGCCAAAAGGTGAGCCTTCTGGCGTGCTTATAAGGGCAGTAGAGCCATTAAAAGGAATAAAAATAATGAAAGCGAATAGAGGCATCGAAGATATAAAAAATTTGACATCTGGTCCGGGAAAATTTACACAGGCTTTTGGAATAGATAAGAGATATAATGGAATAAAGGTTTATGATAGGACCTCGCCCATAATTATAAAAAATGGTGAATTCAATGGAGAGATTGTGAGGAGTCATAGAATAGGCGTTAAACATGATTTACCAATTCCATTACGTTTTTACATAAAGGATAATAAATTTGTATCCAGAAAATAAAAGGAAAATTTATATATCAATTTTTCTTTACAATTGTAAAAAAAGATTGATAAAATGGAGAGAAAGGTAATTGCCGCAGTTGCTATTGCCATTGTTGTAATAGCTGGAATATATGTTCTGGGAGAAGAAAAATTTAATAAGAGCAATGTAACAGAGACAAACAATGAAAAAATAAATGCCACGCTTATAATTGATTTTGGAAACTATACGTGGAATTATAGCATGCAATTGAAAAATGGAAGCACTGTATATGACCTGCTTTTGGAAGCTTCTCATCAGCACAACTTCAGCATAACTGCAACATATTATCCTCAATTTGACAGTTACTTCATAGAGGGAATAAATGGAGTTAAAGGAGGAAATGGAAAATACTGGCAATACTGGGTTAACGGAGAATATGCTATGGTAGGAGCAAATGCTTTCAAATTAAAAAACAATGATGTTGTAGAATGGAAGCTTGCATAAGAATAGAGAAATAAATATAAAGGGAAAAAGCATATCGATTAAAATGAAAATAAATAAAATTTGGCTGACTCTGGGTTTAATTACGACGGGCGTAATATCGCGGATATGGCTGCGCAGTCTTTTGCCAGCAGCCCCTCACTTTTATATCCATCTGGCTAATGCAAGCTATCCCATTTTCATGATTGATGCATTCTTCATTGTTGCAACACTCTCCCTTATCGCAGGTCGCTACATCGGAAAATATGGCTTTATTATTCCTCTTTCCATCATGGCAATTAGCGATATTTATTTTGGAGGGGGGTTGATATTACTATTTACATGGACCGGCTTTGCAATGATGGCTTTCATTGGATATAGGACAAAAAGCAGAAGTTTTTCAACATATTTTGGCTTTGGTTTGCTATCAGTATTGGCATATGATATATGGACTAATTTTGGGAGCTGGCTTGGATGGTATCCTCACACCATTGATGGATTCATTCTTTGCTATACTGTGGCGATTCCATTTATGCTGTGGCATATCCTTTCAACAATGATTGCATTGCCTCTGGCAACACTTCCATTTGAATATGTAAAGGAGCATAAACTGGAAGAAGCAAAACCAAGTGCTGTCTATGAGGGGATGAGGTAAATTATTATCTCTCTTGCAAATTCGTATCAAAATTTGCAAAATGATATATATCTCCATAAAATTTCATTCCAATGAGAAAATTTCATGCATATGCCAAGTTGCTTCGCCTCGCCGGCTTGGGTGGCTTGGCTATTCCACCAGTATTTGGAGCTATTTCAGTTGGCATATATGATTTTTATTCGCTCTCCATTCTTTTTGTGATAGGGGCATTGGCGACAATATTTGGATTCGTTTTGAATGATTATGCTGATGTCGAGCTTGATACCTTAATAGAAGAGCTGAAGGGTAAGCCTCTTGTGAGCGGCATTGTCTCCAAAAAAAATGCTGTTGCAATTGTTGTTATCTCGGTAATTCTGTCCTTCTTTTTTGTTGCAGTTCTATGGAAAGGTAAAGCCATAAATGATTTAAGATTTGCTGCTCTAACAATCATAGCCATAGCTGGCATACTTGGAACAATCTATAATCTATATGGAAAGAAAATTGCAGGTAGCGACTTCATGGTTGCATTGTCAATGGCATTTCTTTTTTTATTTGGTGCCCTATCATTCTCAAAACCGAATTTGTTAACATGGGTTATTTTTCTGCTGACATTCAATCAAACATTGCACATGAATGCCGTTGAAGGTGGCATAAAAGATGCAGACCACGATTTCATAATGGGGGTTAAAAACATTGCACTGGCAGCGGGAGTTAAAGTTGGAGAAGGAAAAGTATACATTCCATGGCATTTTAAGGCATTTGGCTTGGCAATTCGTCTTTTCTCTGCATTCCTTATTTTCATTCCATTTATTTATGGCTTAAATTATGAAATATGGCAGCTTTTTGTCCTCGCAGTCTTAATTTTTATCGTCCTCTATCTTGAAGCAAAACTTCTTTCAATGAAAAAATTTGATAGGAAGAAAATAAGAAAAAATATAAGTTTGGCGGCTTTTCTTCGATACTCCATTGTTCCATTCATGCTCATAAGTAAGATTGGAAGCATTGCAATATTTCTTGCCATCTTTCCAATATTATGGTATGTTGCTCTCGCCCCTTTAACAGGCGTCAAACTATTCCAGCCGGAGATGTGAGAATGAAAATTGCAATAGTTGGGGCTGGTTTGGGCGGGCTCGCCACGGCAGCGAAATTGGCTGGAGAGCATATCGTTGATATATATGAAAAAGAAGCCATGCTTGGAGGAAGAGCCCTAACCATGAATGGAATTAGCGAAAACTATCGCAAATTTATTGCGAAATTTGAGATGGCGAATGCTTTTGCATATCCAAGTTTGGAAGAAATTTATGGAGCTGACTATAAAATTGATTTGGGATTTCATTTAATAGGTGGCGGCAAAAGAGGAGCATGTGCAAAAGCTTTGAAGGGTATTGATGGCGTTGATTTCATTGGCTCACGTTTGGGATATATTGGAGAAAAAATAGCGTATCCCATGCTCTCCTTTGCAGACAAAATGAAAATGCTTCCCCGCATTATTCAGTTAATGACGTCTCGGAAAAAAACAATTGAGGCAATGAAAAATATGTCTATGGAAGAGGCTATCGATAAATACGGAAAAGGGAAGCTTAAAACTGTGCTGAAAATTTTTCCTCGCCTTATAACTACAGTAAATGATTTGGGCAGGATTTCTGCAGGTGAAACGTTTTTTGCTCAACGCGAGTTAATGGGTGGACATCCCGTTATTTATCCAGTTGGTGGGCTGAAAAGCATCTCACGGGCATTTGCTTCATATATTGAAAGAAACGGAGGAAAAATATTTCTAAGGCATGAAGTAAAAAATGTTGATATAGATGATGGAATTGCAAAAGGAATAGATGGAAAGGAATATGATACAGTTATTTTAAATATGCCTGTCCAGCATATTTTTAAAGTTGTTGGAGAAAGGCATTTTGAAAATGAATGGGTAAGGAAAATAAAAGGACTGGAAGGAACAGGAAGTATGGTAGCATATCATGTTTTGAATAATCTGAGCGCAAAACTGCTGGGCAAATCATTTGTTTTTCTCGAAAAAAATGATGGTTTTGTTGGCAATGAACTTGCTGGAATGATTGATTTTAAAATGGCTTCCCAGCATGGTTTGCTTTCGCCAAAGAAAAAATATATTGTTCAATCCTATTTAATATGCTCCCCAGAAGAAGCAAAGGATAAAAGAAAATGGTATGAAATGGCTGCCATGATAGATAAAAATCTGGAAAAATTGATTCCCGACTATAAAAAAAGCCTTGAATGGAGCATATATAATGTAATATGGCATTTGGACGGAGTTGCAAAAACAGTGGACAATGAAAAGCCAAGCATTGTAACACCTGTAAAGAATCTTTATTTAGCTGGAGACAGTGTAAATTCAAAAGGCATTGGTATAAATTGTGCCATCGATTCTGCACGCCTTATAAGAGAAAAATTGAAGTGAAAA